>JAVBSU010000201.1:0-10825 GCA_031556555.1 Christensenellaceae bacterium | reverse complement strand
GACTATCTCAACGTTCTCCTGTACCTTTACCGTTCCTCTTTCCACCCTGCCGGTGGCGACCGTTCCGCGTCCCGTTATGGAGAATACGTCTTCAACAGGCATAAGGAAAGGTTTGTCCGAATCCCTCTGGGGATCGGGTATGTAGCTGTCGACAGCGTCCATCAGCTCGAATATGCACTTGCAGTCAGGATTGTCGGCCACGTCGTCGTTCTCCATGGCGGCATTGAGCGCGAGCAGCGCACTGCCCTTTATTATCGGGATATCGTCTCCCGGGAAGTCGTACTGCGAGAGTAGCTCCCTTACTTCCATTTCAACAAGTTCCAAAAGCTCAGGGTCGTCAACCTGGTCAGTTTTGTTCATGAAAACGATTATGTAATCCACGCCAACCTGGTTAGCGAGCAGTATGTGCTCCCTTGTCTGGGGCATGGGGCCGTCCGCGGCGGATACGACGAGTATTGCGCCGTCCATCTGCGCAGCGCCCGTTATCATGTTTTTAACGTAGTCGGCGTGCCCGGGGCAATCAACGTGCGCGTAGTGGCGCTTATCCGTCTCGTACTCAACGTGGGAAGTGTTGATCGTTATTCCACGTTCCTTTTCTTCGGGGGCCTTGTCTATGTCTTCATACTATTTGACTTCAGCTTTGCCGTACTTTGCAAGAACCGTTGTTATAGCCGCAGTCAGCGTGGTCTTACCATGATCCACGTGCCCTATCGTGCCAATGTTAACATGCGGTTTGTTTCTCTCAAATTTACCCTTCGCCATTTTCTTTGTTTCTCCTCCTAAAACGATTCTTTAAACTTTTCACACATTTATATGCTTATATTGTATATTCCAGCGGATAACCGCTTAAATATCAGGACGTCTAATTTCCTATTGTAAAAGCTGCGCGATTATTTGTCAACAAATAGATTTGAAATCTTTTTTAAGCCGCTACAAGCAGATACACCTTAAATGGGGCTGTAGCATTTATGAAAAGCTACAGCCCCCATGTTTGCCTTGTGTCTATAACGCCGTCCTTGATATTTTACCGACGTAGCGGTCCAAGAGCGCCGCCCTCGCTGATTGCCGGACCAGCTTGGGCACTTCTTCCGACGCGCCGTATTTGCTCATTATCACGGCTTGTCCCGCTATTTCATCCTCATCGCTTACAGCCGCCTGGGGCTCAACAGTCTCCTGCTCATCCACAACATCTTCGCCTTCAACCGGGGTTTCGGGTTCGGGCGGAGGAACGTCACTGTCTCCACCGTCGCCGTCGCCGCCGTCGCCGTCATCACCGCCGTCGCCGCCGCCATCATCACCGCCGTCGCCGCCATCGCCGCCGTCGCCGCCGCCGTCATCACCGCCGCCACCGCCGCCGCCGCTGTCATCCGGAGGAACCGTACCGCCCTCGGACGGGGTGGTCTCGCCATCCGGCACTTCCGTGTCGCCCTCGATATCATCTACCGGCGGCGGCTGGTTCGCGCCCGAAGCCGCGGCCGCGGACGCCACTATGGAGTCGAACGACGCGCCCGGTTCGGGGTACGGCACCGATGATCCTATCTCATATACGGGCGTTATGTCCGGGTAAGTGGAATGCCCGACGCTTATTCCGTCCTCTATAGTCTCGTCGGTCTCCTTACTTATGAGTTTTTTGAAGAGATCGTATTCTTCGTACCTGCGCCCCGGCGTGAGCTTATTAACCGCGTAAGGGTCTATGCTTGAATTAACTTCTATTTTTGCGTCCGGGATTTTATTGTCCGCATCGGACACGAGTTCGCTGTAAAGCTCCACCCTGTAATCCCTTTCGTGCGTTCCGTAGAGCTCCACTGTAACGCTCTCGTCCCTTGTACTGCATTTTACTATCATATACATGGGCTCGTCGTAAGGGTTTTCTATTTGGAGGTCGGGGCTGCCGGTTGATATGGTGGCGTCAAATCCGGGCTTCGTATAGGCCGCCATTATCGTGTGCGGCGAACGGTCCACTATTTCCATCTCCGCCTTGAGCGCGGAATTATAAAGCGTGGAACTTACCTGGCAGATGCCGCCGCCGTACTGCGGCGTGTACTGCCCGTTTTCTATACCCATGGCTTCCTTCCAACCGTGCTCAGCGTCGCGCGGGCCCACATAGCCGTTGACCGAGAATGTTTCTCCGGGATAGAGTATGGCCCCGTTAAGAAGGCTGCTTATCTTCCATATGTTGAACTTTCTCTCGGATATGGAACCATGGAAAGTCGTTGTGCCTGTCGCCATGAGGAAGGGCTCGTTGTCGCCGCCCTGCACTTCGGCGGGCACTGCTTCAACAGGCGCTTCAATCGGAGCGAACTGGCCTGTCTCTATCTGGCTCTGTATCGCGGCTATGAGTTCGTCAGTCTTTATTTTGTAGCCGTCCGCGGATTTCTGGTCGGACTCGGTCATCTCGCCCCATGTTGAAAGGGAGTTGCTGTCGTTGGAGGTCGCGACCTTATACTTCGCGTTTACGGGCGCCATCCCCCACTTATCGCTCTCCGCAAGATAGGTTACAACATTCGGTATGCTTTCCGGGTGCACTTCGTAGGCAAGCGGGAAGTCCACCGGCGCGGGAGTGGGCGTAGCCTCGGCGTCATCGCCGTTCCTTTTGGCCTCGGCGCTCTCCGTCGCCACGGGTTCGGGCTCCTTGTACGACATTGCCTCCGCCAGAACGGCTTCGGTGTTTACTCCCACCCCAAGATCGTTCAGCGGATAGTTGTATACCCTCTGGCCGTTAACGTAAGCCCCGTTCTCAAGCTGCGTTGCCGACGCGGTAGCCGACGGGCTGGCGCTGGCGCTCGGTGACGCGGCCTCTTCCTCGTCGCCCAGAGTAATTTCTTCAATTTCCGAATCTCCTGGGTCTTCCGCCTTGACGTAGAAAACCACGTGGTTATTCATCATCTTTTCCACTGTGGGCTGCAATGCTGTGCGCGCTTCGTCCAACGTCTTGCCCGAAACGGTTACGCCGCCCACGGTTACTCCCTGTTCAAAAACGGGTTGTTGGACTGCGGCGGGCTCCATGTCGTTAGCGCTGACGCCCTTGTTGCCCTCAGCGGCCTTGCCTAGGTTGACGCCCGCCACAATGAGCACTACCGCCGCCGTGGCCACGCCTATCACAAGACCGAACCTTTTGGCGTTAACCCTCCTGACTCTTCTACCTGGCCTAAACTTTCTCATTCCTTATATCTCCCTTTGACATCAATGTCTCTTGTTTCTAATTCTTAGCGGGCCACCGCTATCATTCCGGCTCGGCCGGGGGTACGTCATCCACGGGCGCCGGCTCGGGTTCGGGCACCGGTTCAGGATCGACCGGCGCCGGGTCCACAACCACTCCCGGATCCTCCGCCGGCGGCGGCGCGACAGCCGCTCCCGTCCCTACTATTATCTTTGCGGGCATGTAGTTGTAGGTCTCTATGCTGTATTCCTCGCTCTTGACAGTGTTGCCGTCGGAGTCTACCCAGTGCTTGGTGACCCTGTACTTCTTGCCCATGTGTTCCTTTATTATAGTTTCCTGCGTGCCGGCCGGCCTTGAGGGATCCTCCGTCACTATTGTCGCCCCGCCTCCGCCGAACTCGTCGATGAGTTCGGAACTGAAATCCCTCGTCAGGCCGTCCGAATGGGGCGGTCCGAGTATGGATATTCTTATCGTGGCGCTGTCGTAGCCGTCACAGCTCGCTTTTATTACTATCGGAACATCGTAGTTATTCCTTATCACAAAATCGGGGGCTCCTGTGGAAATCGTCGCGTCCAGCCCTCCGGCAATGTAGTCGAGCGGCCAAGAGTGGTGGGAACGGTCCACGACTTTCACTTCCGCCCTCAGCACCGCCCCGTAGAGGGTGGAGCTGACCTGGCATATGCCTCCGCCCGCCTCTTCTTTGTATTCGCCGTTGCTTATCCCGGGCGCGCCCCGCCAGCCAAGATCGAATGTCCTCGGCCCGGCTTC
Source organism: Christensenellaceae bacterium (assembly GCA_031556555.1). Taxonomy (GTDB): domain Bacteria; phylum Bacillota; class Clostridia; order Christensenellales; family Christensenellaceae; genus UBA5399. The sequence continues at coordinate 6,897 of JAVBSU010000201.1, read as the reverse complement.
CTCGTTTATGGACCAGTCGTCGCCCGGCTGTATGGTTACTCCGTTTATGACATCCGCCATTTTCCATATGTTGTAGCGCCTGTTGTCGCTGCTGCTGGAGTATTTTGTGGAGAAGGTTCCCCTCTCCGTGTATATGCCCTCAAGGTCGCTCTTTGATATTTCAGGCTGAAGAACCTCGGGCTGTACGTCTATGGCAGAGTAATCGCCGTTGGACACCGCCGTGTATATATCGTTGACCAGTTTATCCGTATCCACCTTCCAGCCGGGAGTGCCTTCGGTGAAGGATATCTCAAGGCCGGTCGTAAGGCTGCCCTCGTCCTTTGTCTTGTGCGTTTCCACACTCGCGTTTACGGGGGCAACGTAAAAATCGTCTTCGTATTTCTCCACGGCGCGGCGTATGACCTCAGGGTCGAAGCCCATTGCGACGGGCACGTCCACTCCCTGCTCTATGGCCTTTATTTCTTCCTGCCGCTCAAATATACTGCCTTCCCTGCCGTAGAGCACGGCCTCTTCCATAGCCGGCCCGGCGTTCATGCTTATCCCGAGATCCTGGTTGGTAAGGTGGTATTCCTTGCCGTTTACCGTGAAGTCCTTGGATACGCCGCCGTACGTCTGCTCAACTTTGGCGTTTACAAGGGGTATGGCCTCCGCCGTCGTCATGCCCGAAACGTCGATACCCATGACGGACACGCCACGGTATATGGTCCCGTTATCGAACAGGAAGGTTTTCTCCTCGCCCGGCTCCATTGTCTCGGCCGCTTTGCTGGTGAGCATGCCTCCGAAAAAGTAGTCGTAAGCGAAATAGCCGCCCACGGCCAACAGCACCACGACAAGAATAACCGCCACGACGGGGCCCTTTTTCTTCTTGCGCGGCTGCTCGGTTATGAACTCCTCGCCCATATCCCCGGCTTTGTCTTTTCCGGACCTTTTCGCGTCTTTCCTGGCCTGCTTGGCCATCTGCTTCTCACCGGCCATCGCCTGCTTTTCTTCCGCCCTCATCTGTTTTTCCGCCGCTTTGGCTTCTTTCCCAGATACTTTGGATGATTCCTGGGCTTGTACCTGCCTCCTGCTCATCCTTGTTTCGGGCGCCGCGTCTTCTATAGGAGCGCTCTTGGCGGCGTCCGGTTTGTCAAAAACCTGCCGCGCAGAGTTGCTGTTCTCGTTATCTCCGCCGATATGCCTAGCCATTTTATAAAAAACCTCACACTTTTAATTTAGTCCTGTTTATTGACCGATACGTAGTATTTCCGGTTCCTCGGCCCGTCGAATTCGCAGAAGTATACCGCCTGCCACATTCCCAGGGCCAGCTCGCCGCCCGTTACGGGAATACCAGCCGAAGTTCCCACCAGCGCAGTTTTAATGTGCGCGTCCGAGTTGCCTTCGCCGTGCCTGAACCCTATGTTTGGAACCATGGCCTCAAGGCCGGCCACGATATCCGCCGCCACGTCCGGGTCGGCGTTCTCGTTTATGCATATGCCCGCCGTCGTGTGCGGGCAGTAGACCATTGCGCTGCCTTCCGCCACTCCGCTTTTCTTTACCGCTTCCCTTACCTGCGCCGTTATGTTGATGAGCACGTTGCGCTTGTGCGTCTTAATCTCTAAAACTGTCAACTAAATTATGTCTCCTATTTGCAGAGTTTGTACGAGAGAACGTAGAGGCTGTCCGAAAGGTGTATGTTCTCCACCGCTACCCCGCGCCGCACGGCCACGTCCACCGGGGCGAAGTTCCATATGCCCTTTATGCCGCAGCTCACGAGGTGGTCGGCCGACTTTTGCGCCGCCTCCTTGGGCGTGCATATGATGGCAATGTCTATGCCATTCTCCGCGATAAAGCTGTCCAGCGACTCAAGGCCAAAGACCTCGTGCCCTTCAGGCAGCAGACCCATTTTCGCGGGGTCGCTGTCAAATATGCCAACTATTTCGAAGCCTTCCAACATAAAGCTCCTGTAGCCTAGCAGCGCCTGCCCTATGCGCCCCGCGCCGATTATTACGACTTTGTAGCGCTTGTTTAAACCCAGTATGCGCGCTATTTCCTTTTTAAGCTTTGTCACGCTGTAGCCGTAGCCCTGCTGCCCAAAGCCGCCAAAACAGTTGAGGTCGCGCCTTATCTGCGAGGCGTTGAGTCCCATATCCATGCTCATCTGCGAGGAGGATAGTTTATCAATGCCCGCCTCCTCCATTTCACTGAGGTACCTGTAATACCTCGGAAGCCTTCTTATTACGGCCGGGGATATTTTCTCGTCAATCAAAGCCTACTGCGTCCTCTTTATTATTGTATATTATTATTACGTTGGCCCGGCCTGTTTTGTTCCAGCCGCCAGTGATATTATACTACGTTTTTTCGCCTTTGTGAAACATTTTCGTAATATTTATATAAAATTCTTTATTTCCGCCGTACGTGTAAAAAGAGACGCGGCATTTCGCGTCTCTAATGCTTCCTGATGGGGTATTTAGTATCTCCAGTTCCAGTAGTACGGGTCAAGGTAGCTGCCTATGGAAGACGCTGTAAAGAACGCCATCCCGATTAGCGAGAGCACGGCGATTATCACTATTATTGAAAATACAAGGCTCACTATGCCCAGGATAAAGCCGGCGGCCGCTACGCTTGTCTCGTTTTCGGGCAGCCTCTTCCTGGCGGAATTGCCCAGAACCAGCGCGATTATGGCCAGTATCACCCCAATGAACGGGATGACTAGCGCCAGTATGCCGCACACAAGCGAGGCGGTCGCGTTGTTCCTGGCGGATCTGATGTCTTCGGTTTGCACTACCTGCGTGGGCGGCGCTCCGTGGTTATTGCCGTGGCCATCGTGGCTATGCCCGTGGTTGTGATTGGGCGGGGGCGGCGCTTCCTGGCTTTGGAAGTTAGGGTTTTGCTGCTCGTTTTGTTGTGTATTATCGCCTTTTCCCCGGTTTTCCTGGGCGGCCGGCGGCGCGGACACGATAACCGTCTCCTTCACATAACCGCACAGCGGGCAGAAGCCTAGGTTATCATCGTATTCGTGGTTGCACTTGCTACATTTCATGCCGTATGTTCTCCTTTTCCGCATGTTTTAAGGTTTTTGCACAATCTTTCCATTAAATTAATAATAACACACAACACAAAAATATAACATCTCCCCAAATATTAAAACTTTCTTACTTTCCCGCGCTTGCGTTATCAATTGTTTGACTGTATAATTGACTCGCAATCGTCTTTGTGTTTTTAGGAGGGTTAAGGAGAATGGCAGTTGAGTATTTTCAGATAAAGGAACGCGATTACGACCTCGTCGAGCAGCTTGTGCAGATGGAGTCGGATGTCTACGGCGAGGACGCTCTCGATGTTTTCGAGCTCATAGCGATGCTCAGGCACGCGCGGGTATACGTTGCCGTAGAGTATGACGAAGTATTGGGTTCCGTATACTTCATGAGAAACTTCGACGACCCTGAAAGGGCCTTTTTGCACAGTATAAACATAGTTGACGCAAAGCAAAACCCAAACCTGGCGACGGCGCTACTAAACATAGCTTTCGCCGACATGAAGGTTTCGGGCATTTTCTACGTGGAAGTCAACGTTGACCCTTCCAACTACCGCGCGCTCAAAATATACCGCGAGCAGCTCGGTTTCCTCGCCAGCGACAGCATGCAGGGCGGCCTTTTAGGCGGCGAAGAGATATTGATGCTCCAAAAAGAATTATAGCGGCCGCCAATAAAGGCATGACATCTGCTTCGTCACCGCGCATCGCCGCGACCTCGATGAATCTCAATATTCTATCTCGCCCGCGTCACTACGCGCTTCCTGGCACCTGAGCCTTTCTTGGCAGCCTTGTTTCAATCTTATTTTTTGTTTAAACCGTACATTTCGGCGGCGTTCATAACCCCGCCCGAATACTGGGCCGCCCGCGCTTTTTCACGAGGGTGGTCGTTTTGTATCAGTTGCTGTTCGGCAAAGCTGAAACAACCGTCTTCCCCAACTATTATATGATCCGTGAGCTGGACGTTTATTGACGCGGCCGCCGTCACGATTTTCCCGGTGAGTTCTATGTCGGACAGGCTGGGTTTCGCTTTGCCGCCCGGGTGGTTGTGAAACACCATCAGTTTGTCCACCCCGCTCCTTATAACCGCTTCTATCACTTTTCTGACCGGCACCCCCGCTTCTGTCGTGGTGCCCGTGCTTATCAGCTCGGACGTCTTCACGTTAAAGGACGCGTCCGTCATGGCGGCGTAAAAGTGTTCCGTGTTCTTGCCGTAAAGCAGCGACTGGGCGTAATCCTTTGCTTTTATTATGGAGCTGACGTTCGTTTTCCCCGCGGCGGGCGCAAACCAGTACTTCGCCGCGATTTCCGCGGTGAGCTTTATGAGCGCGGCCGCGTTTTTGCCTATGCCGGGCACGTTCATTATGTCTTTCACATTCGCTTCGAAAAGGTTTTTAAGGTTGCCGAAAGCGTCCAGCAATACGTGCGCCAACTCGTTGGTGTCCCTCCTCGGGATGGCGTAGAAAAGCAGGAGCTCAAGCGCCTCGTGGTCTTCGAATCCGGAAAGCCCTTCCTTTATATAGCGGTCCTTTAGCCTGTCCCTGTGTCCCTCGTGCAAATCCGTTCTCCCTTCGTCCACGCTTCCATAGCAATACATAAATAGTTCGCTATCCGCTGCGCTGTTCCTTGTCAGTTAAGCCATCCTGAGATATAATCATGTTAAATTAACAATACCGCGCCAGGCGGAGAAAGAGAGGCTGCAAATGAATTCAAGAGAACGGGTTTTGGCGGCTTTAAACCACAAACAGCCGGATAAAGTTCCGGTGGACCTCGGAGGGCACCGCTCCAGCAACTTTTCGGCGGTTGCGTATAAAAACTTAAGGGACTACCTAGGGCTCCCCAAAAAGCCGATATATGTGTACGACGTTATACAGCAGCTTGCCGTGCCCGGCGAAGACGTCTTAGACATGTTCGGCGTGGACGTCATAGACTTAGGAAGGGACTTCACGCTGGATGATTCCTACTGGAAGGATTTCACCCAGCAGGACGGGACGGAGGTCAAAATACCCGCCTTTGCCGATCTTAGGCGGGAAGGCGGCGATACCTACATGTACAACACAGGCGGCGTGGCCATAGCCGTGCAAAAGGAGGGCTGCCTTTACTTTGAGCAGACAGTATTCCCCAGGGAGGATAACGATTCGGATGATTTTTCCGGTTTGCCGCAGGATCTCGATAAAGTAATGTGGTTCTCAGTGGGCTCGCCGCCCGCGCCGCTAGGCTACGGCGGCGCGGACATGCGCAAAAGGCAGGAGCTCGCAAAAGCCCTGAGGAGCAAATCCGACCGCGCCATATACGGCGGCTTTGGCGGCAACTTTTACGAATCGGCGCAGTTCACGTTCAGGATTGACAATGCTATGATGAACTTTGCCGCCGAACCCCGAATGATGCACAAATTTTTAGACGCCATGCTTGAGATTCACCTGGTAATTGTTGATAAATTCCTGGAGGCCTGCGGGGACGAAATAGACGTCCTGGGCGTGGGCGACGACCTCGGCATGCAGAGCGGCCCGCAAATATCTCCGGATATGTACCGTGAATTCTTAAAGCCACGGCAGTCGGCCCTGTGGGGGCATATCAAAAAGGCGAACCCCCGCATTAAGCTGTGCCTGCATTCCTGCGGCGGCATAGAGCCGCTTCTCCCAGACATAATCGACGCGGGCATGGACGCCGTGAATCCGGTGCAGATAACCTGCGCGGGCATGGATCCCGCAAGCCTAAAGCAAAAGTACGGCAAAGATATAACCTTCTGGGGCGGCGGCTGCGACACCAGGGACATCCTTCCCAACGCGTCTCCGCAGGAAGTCAAAGATCACGTAAAGCGCAACCTCGATATCTGGTTCCACGACGGCGGCTATGTATTCCAGCAGGTGCACAACATAATGGCCAACGTGCCCCCACAGAACATCGTGGCCATGTTCGAAGCCGTGGCGGAGTATTCTTAATATTGTCTTAAAAAGGCGGGAGCGCTGTTGAATAAAACCGGAAGCGCGGGTAGAATACTGTCTATAAAGTAAAAAAGCGAGGTTCCTGCATATGATAAGCATGGACATGATTAAACGGCGGGCAATGGCCAACTTCCAGGGCAACTACTGGCCGTCCGTCGGCATACTGCTGCTCGGTTGGCTGGTGGCGTACGCGATTGGCCTCATACCGGGAGCGGGGGGGATTTTAGCCCTATTGATCGGTTCCGTTGTAAGTGTGGGCGTAGCCTGTGTGTCTATGGGCATATACCACGCCGCCCAAATAGACACGGGACAGCTCTTCGCGCCGTTCAACAACTACGGCCGCGTACTGGGCGGCATGCTGTGGATGTACCTTTGGCTGGCCCTCTGGTACCTGATATTCGCCGTACCCTTCTACATACTGCTCTTTTCGTACAGGTTGTTCTCCGTCCCGTCCTTTGCCGGCGTCATGATCGTGGTCTTCATGGTGCTTTGCTTCGGCCTTCTGACCTTCATGATCATAAAGGCCTGCTCCTTCTTCTGCACGCCCTACATCCTCGGCCTGTTCAAAGGAGTGCCCGCCACCGGCGCCTTAAAACTCTCGGAGAGGATAATGGAAGGCCACAAAATGGACATTTTCGTGGCCGTGCTGTCCTTCATTGGGTGGTTCCTTTTAAGCGCCTTAACCGTGGGCATCCTTTGGGTGTTTTACGTCGGGCCATACTATTGCGCCACCATGGCTGGTTTCTTCGAAGAGTTCAAGAACGACGCCCTGCGGCGCGGCGTAATCACCGAGGCCGATCTTAAAGGCGGCCAGCTTTACGCCTGATATAACTTTTTGACCGACGTGCCCACCAGATCGAAGAGCAGGATGGCGGCGACCAGCATCGCCCCGGGGAAGACCCCCAGCCACCACTCGCCCATCAAAAGATAGCTCATGCTTTC
>JAVBSU010000166.1:0-3758 GCA_031556555.1 Christensenellaceae bacterium | reverse complement strand
GTGTTGTCCCCGCGCTCCAGCTCGAAAAGTATGACGAAGTAGAGGTGCCAGTTGAAGTCCGTGTTCACCATTTTCAAAATGGTCACGAACATTGTGTCTATAAAAGCGTCGTCCGTGGACAGTTCTTTTTCGAAAGTCAGCGGCGTCCTGAAAGACATGGTCTCCTTGGCTATGCTGCCGGTGAGGTAGAACATGTCCATCATCACCCTGCCGTAATCCTCCATGCGCGCCGCGTTGTTGACCACGAATATGTACTCGACAATTGAGTCGCACGTCTCCTTGAACTGCACCACAAAGCCGATCTCCGTCTTCATTTTGCGCGCGAACGTGTCATATATTAGCTTGGATAGTATGCCCTCTATGTTATCCTTCCTGTAGTTGAGCTTGGAGGTATCTTCCCTCTTGTAACGCTTGTAGAGCTTGTGCAACTGGCGGTCGACTAGGTTGAGGTTCTCCTTTATGGACATCATGCTCTCCGTCACCTGCTGCTCCACCATAAAGTACGACGGGTTCTTGTATATTATCTTGTGCTCAATGTCTCCCCAAAACATGTTTACCATGGATTTTATCTGCACTTCAAAGTTGATCCTGGTGTTCTTGCCCTCTTCCTTGTCCTCGTAGCGGCCGTCTATTTTGTATATGTCAAAGCCGTTCTTCTGCTTCACGGGCTGGGGCTCGCTCAGTTTGAAGCGCATTTTCGGATACTTAGGGTTATAGAAATATATCGAATCGTCCGTTTCCGGAAAGAGCTTTTCGAACAGCGAGTAAACGTACGCCTCGTCTTCCGTGAACTTGCACTCTATCCGAAGGCCGATAATATCCTGCACGTTCGATATTATTTCCTCCTTTGTTGTGTTGAACCGGTAGTAGCTGTTCCTTATGAGCTTTTCCCTGACGCTGTCAGACTCCTTGACCCTGTAGGACACGGTCAACGTGTATTCCGAGTTTTTTACAACGAGTTCTTCCAGCGCCTTTTTCAGCGTCCGCGCGAGTTCAAGGTAGGTCTTCTCTATCTTTTTGTAGTATTCTACAGCTTCGTCTACGTATTTGAAAATATCCATGCTTCCTGCGGTTTTTCTCCTTAAATGATTTTCACTCCGGCTGAACGCATATCATCCAGCGCCTTTTTATGCCCTTTTATGTCAACGTATGCAAGGCCGCTTTCCATAACGGCGACCCTCCGCCCATCTTTTAAAAGCTCCATCGCCGTGTTCAGGACGCAGTATTCTGTGGCCGCGCCCACTATTACGGCATCTCCCGCGACGTTGCCGCGGAGCGTTCCGTAGGCCTCGTTTACGGCGTCCGCCGCCGAATACTGCTCCGTCCCCTCGTCCCTGCCCTTGTCGAATACATTGTACCGCTCTATGGGCGTGTTGACCGTCTTCAGTATCTCGGTGTACAGGCTCTCGTGGAAGGCGGCGCTACGAGTCCCGTCCACCGCGTGGGCAGGCCAGGGGCCTCCCCGCTCCGCGAACGAGCAGTGGTTTTGGGGGTGGCGGTCTCGCGCGTACAGTACGCTTTTCGCCGGGCGCGAATTTATGTATTCTATTGAGTTTTTGAGCGCTTCGCCGGCATTTGCGCAGGCCAGTTCGCCGTCTATGAAGGCGTGCACGAAATCCACGACTATTATGGTCCGTTTTCCCGCCATTGGAGGCGTTTCCTTCATCGTCGCGGGCATCGCGCGCTTGTGCCTCGTCCGCTCGTAGTAACCTATCAGGCGTTCGCCCGCCTCATCGCCGATAAGGTTTCCCTTTAGGTAGGAGCAGATGTCGCAGTACTTAATCCCGAGCTCCTCTTCATCCGTCCCGCTTATTCCGAGCCCGGCGGAAGGCGCCTTTTCTATCACCGCACCGGGCGCTCCGAGGTCTTTGGCCATCGCGTAAATATCGTCCTTTAAAAGCTCGCCTATGGGGTTGACGTCCACCCCGCCGTCGCCGTACTTTGTGTAAAAGCCGGTGACCGACTCTGTAGCGTGGTCCGTGCCCATTACCAGCATGCCGTTGGCAAGCGCGTACTGGAAAATCATCCTCAGCCGCGCCTGTAGGTTCCCCTTTGCGTAGCGCCCCCCAGAAAAAGCTTCGCCCACGCTGTCAAGGTCCTTTAACGCGCCCCTGTAGGCGTGCTCTATGGACAGCCGGTGAAACTCCGCTGCGGGGTATATCTCCCTTATGAACTCTTCGCTCAAAAGCACGTCGGCGTAGTCTTGCTGTTCACGGTTGGGCTGGCTCAACAGCAGCAGCCGCTTATTGCTTTCCCGGCAGCTCAGGGCGCACAGCGCGCCCACAAGGTAGCTGTCCACTCCTCCCGAAAGCCCCAGCACCACTCCCTTGGCGTGGCTGTCCTCCATGTATTTCCCGATAAACGACACTATCGCGTCCCGCTTTTTTGATATGTAACGCATCTCGCCGTCCCTGGCGAAGTCTGGCGCTATGTCGTTTAGTATTTCCCTCTGTTTAAGATGATTTTTATTCATTCGCCCTCCCCGGCGTACAGCGCGCCCATGGCGCTTATTTCAGCGTTTATGCGATCCACGAGTTCAGGCGGGGTAAGGGCCTTTGCCAGCGAACCGTAGGAAAGAATCCACTGCACGAGGTCGGGCGTTATAGCGGCCTTCTTTTTAAATACTATCGTGCCGCCCTCCCGCGCTATCGTATCCGCCATCGCGGAAGAATACTCCAATACCAGCCGCGCGCCCACGCCGTAGAAACGCACGCTTATATCCTTTGGCTCGCCGCCCGAAAGCTTGTCGAACCTCATGCGGCTGTATCGCTCGTAAAAACCCTCCGGCGCGCTGAAGCGCTCGCCGCTTGGCTGCGCGCCCAATATCCTGGACATCCTTAAATCCCTCACCCCGCCCCTCAAATGGCAGTAGCCTATGAGGTGCAGGCAGCCGTCCCGCATCTCCATAACGTAAGGATCGAACACGCGGCGGCTGGCCTCTCCGCTGGAAAAAGACTCATAGCCGATGACGAGGCTAACGCCGTCGTTTATCGCCATCCTTACCGTCTCCATGATTTCAGGGGCTATATCCCCATCGCCAAAGGCGGGCGGAGGCGCGACCTTAATGATCTCCTCTATTTCCATTAGGGCGCTCTTGGAGAGCTCGGGCATTTTTTTAAGTATGCCGTCCACCATGCGGGCGGCCTCGTTGGAGATGCTGGTCGGCTGCCCGGCGGAGAGCAGTTCCTTCAAATAGTGCAGCGCGATTATCTGCGGCACGGAAAAATCCATGCCGGATGCGGCGTACTTGTCCGCGCGGTAGATGGTCTTGCCGCCATCTTCTTCCTCATAGACAAAAAAATTGCGCGATATGGCGTCTATATCCCGTGCGACCGTTTTTCTCGTGACATCTATCCCCGCCTTTTTAAGCCGGTCCTCGATGTCCTTTATTGTGTAGCCCTTCGCGCTCTGCGAGAGCAGCGAGAGGATGTAAAGCTGCCGTTCGGATCCCTTGGCGCTGTCCATTTGCTTCCTCCCTCACTTCTTTGTCATCTTATTTTACACCGCAACGCCGTTTTTCTCAAGCTATATATAATGATTGACACGCGGCCGTATCGAATATACAATCCGAAGTATGAAACTGATATCATGGAATGTGAACGGCTTTAGGGCCGTGCTTAAGAAAGGCTTCATGGATTTTTTCCGCGAGGCCGGCGCCGACGTATTCTGTATCCAGGAAACCAAAATGCAGGAAGGGCAGGCGGACATTGAGATGGACGGCTACCTCCAGTACTGGAACAGCGCTGTGAAAAAAGGCT
>JAVBSU010000018.1:0-14638 GCA_031556555.1 Christensenellaceae bacterium | reverse complement strand
GAAAAGAGTGCCCCTCCCAGCATACGCCGCATATCTTAAAGGATGATTTTAAATAAAACATAATAGACCAGAGGAACCTTTTGCTAACGCTCAAAAGGTTCCTCTGGACTCCTCCAAAACCCGTTATGTTTTTGTAAAGCGAACAAAGTTCGCGCGGGTCTGGGGGCTTAGTCCCCAGCGGGGTTCAGGGGCGGAGCCCATGACCGCCGGAGGCGCTCCCTACGCAAAAACAGCGCTATTGTACTGGTAAATGCTTCCCGGCCTTCCGCCAGTCCCGTAATTCACTTCCTGCACAAGCTCGTCGTTCTGGCTCAGGTAACTTAAATAGCGCTGCACGGTTATGCGCGAAAGCTTGACGGCGTCCACCACATCGTCGCACGAAAGCGGAAGATGCGGGCTCTCGCTGAACACTTTTCTTATCTTGTTGAGCGTCTTTTTCTGCAAGCCTTTGGGGAGCTGCGTTTCCCCTACCCGGGATCTTTGAAGCGACGCGTCTATCATATCCTGCGTCAGTTGCCCGTGCGCAATAGATGCCCTGATGAAAAAACGTTCCACCGCTCTTAAAAAGCGTTCTGTTTCAAACGGGTGCGTTATGCAGTCGACCACTCCGAGCCGCAACGCTTTTTTAAGCGTTCCGGCGTCTCCCGGCAGGATGTACGCGATCACTTCTGTTTTCACGTTACTTAGGCGGAGGGCGCGTATTATATTTAAACCTTCCTCCGGCGCGGCAGACAAATCTATGACGAGCAGGCAGGCAGGCTTTTTAAGCAACGCGCCAAGGCTGTTTCCATCCTGCTCCATGACTTCTATCGCGAAACGCTTGTCCCGTATCATAGCCGGTACAGCGCCACGAGCCTTCCTTCCCGTATTTTTCAGTATAACCATACGGTACCCGGTATCCATAACCATTTCACCCATTCGATACATCGCGCCTCGTCCGCCCTCAGTAAATACTTGCGTAAATCCCGCGCACAATCTCACTATCCAGCGGGGCGTAGTTGTTGTTCATAAGGCGGCCCTGCTTTGTCATGACAATTTCCGTGAACGCCGCGATGTCATCCTCAGTCACGCCGAAATCGCGCAACGGCTTGCGGGCCAGTATTGTATCCAAAAGCTTTTCCAGCCTGTCGTAAACTTCAGTCTCGCCGCAGCCGAGCACAGTGGCCATGTGCCGGTTGAGCTCTGTGATCTTGCCGCCGGGGGCAAGCTCCATGTACTTCCGGAACACCGCGACCAGCAGCAGGTAGTTCGCTTCCCCGTGCGGCACGTGGTACGCAGCGCCTAAAGGATAGCTCATCGCGTGGACGGCCGCGCAGCCCGCGTTGCCAAAGGCGATGCCCGCGTAGTTGCTGGCTATGAGGAAGTCTTTAAGCAAAGGAATGCGCGCACTGGCCCCGTTTTTCTCGATTTCCAGGTAACCTTTCAAAATCATTTCTATCGCCTTGTAGCCGAACAGTTTCGTATACGGGTTCGCCCCGGGAGAAAGGCTGGATTCCATCGCGTGGATCAGCGCGTCTATGGAACTCGTGGCGAAAACGCCGTACGGCAGTGTTTCCAGTAGTTCGGGAATAAGCACCGCGCTGTCCGCGTTGAACTCTTCCAGCGCAAGGCCCAGTTTTGTGTGGCGGCTCTTGAGTTCCAGGATGGAAAGGTTTGTGACTTCGCTTCCGGTGCCGCACGTCGTGGGCACAAGCACAAGTTCCCTGACCTTTCTCACTTCGGCCACGCCGTCGTAGAGGTCGAGGATCGGGTCGACGTTTTTCAGCGCGAAAAACTTGGCTATGTCGATGATTGTTCCTCCGCCTATGGCTATTACGCGCTTGGAGTCCTTGTTCATGTCGTGATACACCGCTTCCGCCATCTCGTCAGACGGCTCGCCCTGGCCGTACTTCTCCTGGAAGATGACGTCCGCCTTAAGGCTCAGCGCCGCGAAGAACGGCTTGTATATGTACTCGTTGGTGATTATTACGTCGCCTTCCCCTACATTAAATGCCTCGCAAAATTCCTTGCAGGTGTCGTACTGGAAGATGCCGGGATAAATCTTTAGCTGTTTCATTTTAAGAACCATTAGCCTTTCCGGCTCACAAAATCCTCTTAAAGAACCACTGCCGCCTTATGTGAGCCGGATAAGGCGTATAAATGGTTCTTTGCGCATGTGTGTATCCGCCTTAAGTGGATATCTCGCACGCGCCAGTATAATCCACAGGTTGAAATTCTTTTAACCTATATCTCCTCGTATTTACACATAAACTTCTTTTCATAAAAATCTATCAGCTCCGGGCGGAAATCGGGATGCGCGATGCTGATGAGCGCTATTGCCCTCTCCCTGAGCGTCTTGCCCCTTAAATTGACCGCGCCGAATTCCGTTATAACGTACTGGACGTCGTAGCGCGATGTTGTTACCGCCGCGCCCTCGTCTATCGTGCTGACTATTTTTGAAACTTTTCCCTTCGCCGCCGTTGACGGCATGGCCATTATGCTGCGGCCGCCGCGGCTCATCGTAGCGCCGCGCACGAAATCCACCTGCCCGCCCACGCCGCTTATCTGCTTATGCCCCACAGAAGTGGACACGACCTGCCCCATCAAATCGACCTGCACACAGGAGTTAACAGAAACTAGGTTGTCGTTCTGCGCGATCACGAGCGGGTCGTTGACGTAGTCCACCGGGTACATTTCCACAGCGGGGTTATCGTCCACGTAATCGTAAAGGCGGCGGGTACCCATGAGAAAGGTCGCGATGCACTTGCCGGGATGCAGCGTCTTCTTTTTGTTTGTGATGACCCCCGCTTCTATAAGCTCCACAACGCCGTCCGAAAACATTTCGGAGTGTATCCCGAGATCCTTCTTTTCCTTCAAAAAGAGCAGTACCGCGTCTGGGATAGCTCCTATGCCGAGTTGCAGCGTGTCTCCGTCGTTTATAAGGCCGGCGCAGTGTTTTCCTATCATTTTTTCAACATCCGTTATGGCGGGCGGCGGCAGTTCTCTTAGCGGCCTGTCGTGCTCCACTATGCAGGTCATTTCGCTCACGTGCACGAAGCTCCGGCCGTGCGTGCGGGGCATGTACTTGTTTACCTGCGCGATTACAGTCTTCGCCTGTTTTACGCCTTCCAGCGTGTAGTCGACCGCCGTGCCCAGGCTGCAATAGCCGTGCGCGTCAGGCGGAGACACGACTACAATGGCTACGTCCGGCTTTGAAGTAGTCCTCAAAAGCTCGGGTTCCTTTGAAAAATGCACGGGCATCATGTCCGCGCGGCCTTCCGACATCGCGGCGCGCGCCGCCGCCCCCAAAAAAAAGGCAGTGTGGCGGAAATGCTTCTCCATGCCCGGCTCCACGTAGCAAAGGCCGCCCACAGTGACCATGTGGATTATCTCCACTCCCTGGTAGTCGTCCATGTTCTCCACCATGGTTTCGAGTATGTACGTAGGCTCTCCGATGACGTGCCCCGTCACCACCCGGTCTCCTGATTTTATGTGCTTTATAGCCTGCTCCGCAGTAGTCAGGCGGGACTTGTAAATCTCTTTCCAATCCATTACACTTACTCCATTTCTGTAAGCGCATCGCGTATGCTCCGCGCTATTTCACCGTAATCTTCCATCCGGGCCGCGACCGCTTTGCCCAGCCTTCCGTCTATGCTTTCGTGGTCAACGCATGCCCTGCCGCATCCGCATACGATTACCGCGTAGTCGCAGCCTTCGCGTACCGCCGCGATTTCCGCCTCCGGAAAATCTTCCCTCAGCTTCGCGACAAGCGCGAGGCGGTCGTACATAGGATTGCAGCCACCGCAGTACTTTATTCCAATCCTCATCACTTTTTGCCGCCCGCCCCGCCGCGCGCGGCCTCTTTTTTCCGCCGGGCGAGTATAGCGCGGGCCATTTCCCACGTCTCGTCGCTCACTCCCGTAACCAGTACGACTTTTTCGACTTCCGCAATGCTTGCCACGACTTCACTCTCCACCAGCGACTCCAACGTCAGGGACGCCGAAGGGCAGTTGCCGCACTTGCCCAGCATGCGCACTTTCAGCACGCCATCCGCGACTTCAACGATTTCCACATCGCCGCCGTGCTGCTTTAACGACGGGCGCACTTTTTCGTCCAGCACGGCGTTTATTCTATCGTACAATTCATCCTGCATTTTCTATTACCTTAAATCTGTTACTCTTTTATGTGGGCGATCTTCTTGGCGAGTTCTTTCTTCATGCCGATATTGCCCTGGCGCGCTATCATTATGCGCTGCGCCTGGGGCGAGCCCGCGCCGTGCATAGACTCGGTGCGGTAACCGACCGCCGCCGTGCCCAGCGCCAGGTTTTCTATTAGGCGCATTATGCGCAGTCGGTTTTCCGTCGAAACACCTTCCACACCCTTTAGATACTTGTCCACGTACTTGCCAAGCTTTTCGCTGCGGAAATCTTTTTCAGCCGGAGCCGTGACCATTATGCCGCCCGCGATGTCTTCCGCCAGCCGCACTATTTCGTAAGGGAACCGCGTGACATTCTGCTTGCACACGTTGGCCAGGAGCAGGTCTATCATATAGTTTCCCGCCTCCATTTTATGGCCCTCCGCCGAGCACGCTATGCCGCAGGAATACAGCGTCTCGTTGAGGTGGGTCATTTCGATGAGCTTGTCCTTTACGTGGGAAGCTTTGGCCGCTCCGTTGTAATCGGCCGCGACCGCCGCCGCGCCTATGAGCACGTCGCCCACGCCCACTTTGCATCCGCCGTAGCTCTGACGGTGGTAACCCGCGAAACGCTCCACCATCATTCCGGCAAAGCCGGTCTCGCCGTTGAGGAAGATGCGGTCGTTAGGAACGAAGACATCATCAAATATCGTCAGCGCTTCCACTCCGCCGAACTCGGCGTTGCCAACGTCCATGTCCGAGCCCTCTAGCTTGCGCGTGTCGCACGACTGCCTGCCTATTATCATGAACAGCCCCTTCGAGTCCAGCGGCACGGCGAAGGAAACAGCGTAGTCTTTATCTTCCGGCTTCATAGCGACCGTGGGCATTACGATTACTTCGTGCGAATTGAGCATGCCCGTCTGGTGAGCCTTAGCGCCGCGTACGACTATACCGTCCGGCCGCCTCTCCACAACGTGAAGGTACATGTCCGGGTCGGGCTGCGCGTGGGGCGCGAGCGAGCGGTCGCCCTTGGGGTCTGTCATCGCGCCGTCCACCGTCAGGTCTTCGTCCTGGCACCTTTTCATAAACTTCAGGAAGTTCTCGTGATAATTTGTGCCATGCGCTTTATCCGTTTCGAACGTTGTCGAATAAACAGCGTTGAACGCGTCCATGCCCACGCAGCGCTGGAAGCACGCCGCCGTCTGCTGTCCTAGCAGGCGCTGCATCTTTACTTTCTTTATGAGATCGTCCGTATTCCTGTGTATGTTAGTGAAGCGGTTTATCTTACGCCCGTCCTCCAGCGTCACCGTCATCAAATCTTCGTATTCAGGCATTTGCGCAAGATCGTATGTCATGCGTACCGAATTGAGCGAAGGCCTTAGTATGGGGTCGTCCACCGGGCTTTTAACCCTCTCCCCAAACATGTAGACCTCCATATTGATATTGCGTATACTTTCTATGTACTGTTCTCCCGTCATCAGCGCCATTGCTTTTCTCCTTCTCCTGATTCGCTTTAGTTTTATTTTCATGTCCGCCCGTCCGGCGGCTTTACATACTATTATATGTATACCTTATGGTATGCCGCTTTTCCCCCGGTGTCAATCGAAGCGCCCTTTTGTTGCGTATTCGCAACGGCACGCCCATAAAAATACGGGCAGCCCGCTAAAAACATGCCCGTACACGTTTGTTGTATTATTGCAACGTTCTTATACTTTCGCAGTATTACCCTTTGCCGCCATACTTCTGCCTCTTCCGGACAAACGTCGCCGCGTCCATACCCAGGCTTTTGGCCGCGCCGCGTACATTGCCATATTTTTGGTACGCCCGGCTCATGTACTTCATCTCCAGCCGCTGCACCACTTCCTTGAGATTTACATCCGTTCCTCCGTCCACCGGCGCCGCTTCCTCTTCGGGCTGCGGCGCGGGTCCGGCCTTGGCGGCCTCACTTTCCGCGTTCAACACAAGGGCGCGTTCGATCACGCTTTCCATCTCGCGCACATTGCTGGGCCAGCCGTGGCTTAGAAATATACCGTACGCGCTTTGAGCAAGGCGCGCCGCCATGTCTTCCCTGCTGAGTTCGCGCCGGAGCGCTTCTATCACAGAGGTGTTTTTTTCGTATTCCGACTCTTTTTGCATCAGCCGTGACTTGAGCTCGTGTAGCTCGGTTATGTCGCGCACATTCGTGACGACCATCACTATCTCTCCCTGCCTGTTCATGAGCGGCGTGCTGGTTATGACCGCGCGTTTCCCCGTCTTAAACTGCTGCTCCATGGTGACGGGCTTACGGCTTTCGAGCGCCATCAGCGTACCCGAGGCGTTAAACATATTACTGCTCACAAGCTCATTCATATTCTTCCCGATAAGCTTTTTTCTTTCAAGGCCTGAAATGCGCTCGTAGGACTTGTTTACGATAAGCGTATTGGCCTTGCCGTCCGTAACGTAAATGCCGTCGTACGAGCCTTCGATTATTGCGCTCAGAAGCTTTTTTACCCTTTTAGGGTCAAGCGGCAACCTGTCAGCACTGTCATTTCCCTGATTTTCCATATTAACCTTCCCCATTCATACCGGTTGGCAAGTGGTAAATTACGCGTGGGTGCCCGCCGGTACCGTAATCCATCTCGCCTATTAGCCTGCCCGCATCCACCAGGCGTTTTAAATACCGCCTGACCGTCACGATGCTGAGTTCCAGTTTATTAACGAAGTCCTTCGCCGTGAGCCCGCCTACGCCCAATTCTTCAAAACACCGCATTATACGCTGTTCCGTCTCGTTTTTTTCGCTGAACGCGCTGTCCCCTATCGCCAGCAAATAGTCAACAGTCTCCTGCCCCGCCATCTTGATTTCCCTTGCGGCGGCAGTGTAATCCGCGAACTTGTCCAGCGCCTTTCTCAGGCGGTCTTGCGTATACGGCTTAATAATATAGTCCATCACGCCCAGCCGTAGCGCCTGCGCGAGCGCGGAGCCTTCCCTGGACGCAGTCACCGCTATCACGTCGGCGTATATGCCTTTAGCCAGCATGTCCCTCATCATATCCAGCCCGCTGTAACCGGGCAGCTCAAGTTCCAGCAGGACAAGGCCGGCCGGCTTTTCTTCCATAAACCTAAGGGCCTCCTTCGCGTCCCGGAACTCCCCCGCAACACGAAAGCGCCCGTCGAACTTTATGTGTTCACTATTAATATATGAGACCATAGGGTCGCTGTCCACAATTATTATATCGTACATAAACTCCATGCGGGCCACTATACGCCCTTTAGCTTCTCCTCAAGATAAGCCGCCAGCACAGCGGCATGGTTTACTTTAGGATCTTTCGCCGCGTACAGTAGCGTGACGCGCCCCTCTTTTTCCATATCCAGCAGTTTATCCACATCCTTCCGCTTCTGAACGTCGTTCGAAAGCTCCAGCCGGTAGCGGCCCGCAAACTCTTCCATCCGCCCGGGGTCGTGGCCGAACCATTGCCGCAGTTCCCCGCTGGGGGCCACGTCCTTCATCCATTCATAAAGCTGGGCGCGTTCTTTTGAAACGCCCCTGGGCCAAAGGCGGTCAACAAGTATGCGCTTGCCGTCATCCGCCCCTGCCGGCTCGTAGATGCGTTTTATGTTTATACTCATCATAAATCCTCCCGTCCACCTTTGCAGCGTACCCTGCGGCGCTGTTTTTAGTATAACACAATGCGCTAAATATATCTTGTTTTTGGGGTTTCCTGATCTTGTAATCGAAGAGAGCCAATGGTATAATATAACATATTTAATCTTCAAGCTTCTTTGAAATTAAGTTTTCTATATACACACTTCTGATTATATATATAATGTATTTGCATCCAGGGGGAACAAATGATGCTGACCGTTCTTACCAGTATCCTCAATGAAATAGACGCCTGCGTTTATGTCTCTGATATCGATACGCATGAGATCCTTTTCGTAAACCAAAGCATGCAGGAAACATTCGGCCTCAGCGAGGACGTAACCGGCAAGCCCTGCTGGAAGGTACTGCAAAAGGGCATGAAAGGCCGCTGTCCTTTTTGCCCGCTGTACAAGCTGGAAAAAGACCCTTCCGCGCAGATAGTATGGGAAGAACGCAATTCCGTGACCGGGCGCTACTATAAAAAGCGGGACAGCATAATCGAATGGACGGACGGGCGCAAGGTGCATCTTCAGTACGCTATCGACATTACCGACTCCAAGGCGGTACAGCAAAAGGCGGACAAGATGCGCGGCGTGCTGGAGAATATACTGAACGGCATGGACGCCTATGTCTACGTCTCAGACATGTACACCGATGAGATATATTTTATCAACAACAAAATGAAGGAAGTCTTCGGCCTTACGGACGATGTCGTGGGCAGAACATGCTGGAAGGTGCTTCAGGATGGTTTTACCGAGCGCTGCCCGTTCTGCCCGAACCCAAAGCTGGTTGCCGACCCTGCGGCTCTGGTCGTATGGGAAGAACACAATACCGTTACCGGCCGCTACTACAGGAACGTGGACAGCGTTATCGAATGGATGGACGGAAAAAAAGTGCATATGCAGCACTCGACCGACATCACCGACATCCTGGAGGCCCAACGCGAAACCCAGGATGTGCGCGAACGGCTGGAATTCGCACTTTCGGCTTCCCAGGCCGGCGTGTGGGAGGTGGATACGGCCAGCGGGTGTTTCACCTACGATGAGCAGTGCTGCCACCTTTTCGAACTTGCTAACAGAAGCGGCATAATGGACGCTCAGGAAATGATTGAGTATCTGAAAAAAATAGCTGTGGAGGACTCCACCATATCCAGCCTTGATAAATTGAAAGACAACCAGCTTCCCAGCGAGGATGAGACTCACGTATTCAGACTTGGCCTGCCCGGCGGCGGCGAACGCTACGTACGCAGCTACGGGAATACTATCATGGACAGCGGCGGGAATCCTACGCGGTTGGTCGGCATGTGTATAGACATCACCCAAAGCGTATTCATGGAAAACGAGCTCAAAGCAGCCAAGGTAGCGGCGGAAAAAGCCGGCCGCGCCGAAGCGGACGAGCGCGCCCAAACCATGCTTGACGCCACCCCGCTGGCCTCTTCCTTCTGGGATGCCGAAGGCAACATGCTGGACTGCAACATGCAGGCTGTCCGGCTGTTCGGCCTTTCCGAGAAAGCCGATTATATCGAGCATTTTTACGACCTTAACCCCGAATTCCAGCCGGACGGCGAATTGACAAGCGTTAAAGCCGCGCGGGAGATCGCGGCGGCTTTCGAGACGGGGCACGGGCACTTTGAGTGGATGTATAAGACCAGGCAGGGCGAACCGCTGCCTGTGGAGACGACCCTCGTAAGGGTGCCCTGGAAGGGCGAGTACCGCCTCGCCGCCTACAGCCGCGACTTGCGTGAAATACGCGCCATGGAACAGGAGCGCATCGACGCGGTGCAGCACGGCCTGGAAATGGAGATGCAGGCCAAGCTGGCCCTGTCCGCCTCCCAGTCAAAAAGCCAGTTTCTGTCCAACATGTCCCACGAAATACGCACTCCTATGAACGCAATAATCGGCATGGCCGACCTTTTGAGCGTGGATAAACTGAACGAGCGCCAGCATAGCTATGTGAACGATATAAAGACTTCCGCCGTCTCCCTCCTGGGGATCATCAACGACATCCTCGACTTCTCCAAGATCGAAGCCGGTAAAATGCAGTTGGTGCCCGTGGATTACAACCTCACATCCCTGCTCGAAGGGCTAAAGTCAATGTTCACCTTTGTAGCCCAGGCAAAAAACATATCGTTCAAGCTCGTGCTGGAAGGTGAGCTTCCGGCCTGCCTGTACGGCGACGACCTTCGCCTGAAGCAGGCTTTGGTGAACATACTCGGCAACGCCGCGAAGTTTACGAAAGAAGGCGGAATAACCCTCACGGTGCGGGCGGAAGACTATGATATCTGCTTCGAGGTGGCGGACACTGGCGTTGGTATGCGCGAAGAAGACCTGCCCCGCATCTTCAATGATTTCGACCAGCTTGACATGGGAAACAACCGCAACATAACCGGCACCGGGCTGGGCCTTTCCATTACCCACAACCTCATCCATATGATGGGGGGCAGCATCCGGGTGGAGAGCGAATACGGTGTGGGCACGGTATTCTATATCCGCATTCCTCTGGTGCCGGGCGATCCCGAGCGCCTCAATGAAGCCTTTGAGGATATTGAATACGCCTACGCCCCCGACGCCGAAATACTTGTAGTTGATGACAACGAAGTCAACTTGCACGTTGCCTCCGGCCTCCTTACGCTGTTCGGCATAAACTGCGACACAGCCTTGAGCGGCCATGAAGCCATCGCCAAGGTTGAGGCAAAGAAGTACGATATAGTCTTTATGGACCATATGATGCCTGAGATGGACGGAGTGGAGACCACCGGCATCCTGCGCCAAAGCTACCAGCCGGACGAGCTTGTTATAGTCGCGCTTACCGCCAACGCGGTGGAAGGCGTGCGTGAAGAACTCCTTAAGGCGCATATGAACGATTACCTTTCGAAGCCCATAGACAAAAAGGAGTTGAACCGGGTGATAAGCCATTGGCTGCCGCCGGGCAAGCTTAAAGAAGGCAACTCCCGCCTCTCCGGGGAAGACGCGCCGCTCTTCCCTCTATTGGAGAGCGTGGGCCGGATCGAAGGCATGAACGTGCGCCTCGGCCTGAAACGTATCGGCGGCTTGCAGGACGCCTACGAGGATACTCTGCGCATACTTACACGCCGGTTGACAGAAGTCATGGAGCGTCTAACTGCCTTCCTCGAAGGCGAAGACCTGCCCGCCTTCGCTGTTGAGGTTCACGGCCTCAAGGGCTCTTTGGGCAACATAGGCGCGGAAAAGCTGGCCGCACGCGCCCAGGAACTTGAACTTTTGGCCAAGGACGGCGATATGGCCGCCTGCAAGCAAGGCTTGCCCGGTTTTTTGAAAGATGTGGACGCGTTGGAGAACGGGCTGAGTGAAGCGTTTGCCAGCCAAACGCAGCCGTCCGCCTTTGACGGCGCGGGAGATCCCGGCCGCCTCAAAAGCCAGTTAGTCCCTGTGCGCATGCAGCTGGAATCCTTCGAGGGCGACGAAGCTCTCGATACGCTCCGTTCTCTGGCCCGGCTCGACTACGGGGAGAAGATTAACCTTACCCTGTCTGAAATAATCCGTATGGTGGAAGAATTCGGGTACGGCGAAGCCGCCGCATTGATAAACGCAATATAAAGCTATCCTTGGATGGCAGCATTTTAAGGAGGGATGGATATGGAAGATGGCAAACTGATGTACCGTATGAGCACACTTATGAATTACACCGATTTTGACGCTTTTACGGCCCAGAAGGAAGCTGGCTCGAAAAACGCCTACTTCGAGCTTTTAGACGATTTTGTGGCCAATGCGCCAACAATGTCCGCCGGTTTACATCCGCCCAAAGAGCCGGAAGACCTGCCGGATTATTTCGAGCGTATTGGCAAACTGCAAAACCAGCTCCTGCTCATAGGCTCCACCGCGCTTATGTGGGAAGCCGAGCACGCGGCGGAGCTGGCGAGAACCGGCGACACAAACGGCTGCGCAACCGAGGCCTCCCTGCTTGCCTCAAAGGTGAATGCGCTGCGTGACAAAATAGCCGAAGCGCGCGTCGAGGACTGGTCGGCGGAGAAACCCCAGTCGCCTGCCGCGCCCGCGCATGCTCCTGCCGTAGCCGCGGCGGACAGCCTGCCTGTATCGCCGGTGCGCGTAACGCCTTTCGAAAAACTAGCTCTGCTGATAGATAACTTTGAACTGGACGACGCGATGCAAATGCTTAACACACTTATGGGTTTCTCGTACAACAAGGTTTTAGACGCCGCGTTGCGCTCCATACACATACACCTGGCGAACTACGACTACAACGCCGCTTCGGACGCCGTCCGAAAAGTCCTGAAAATCGTTGAAATCATTGAAAGCCACACGGAAGGAACGCAAAAAAAGAAAATTCTGGCTATAGACGATGTGCCGGACGTGCTCAGCACCGTGAAGGCGGTGCTCAAGGACCGCTACTCCGTGTACGGCGTCACCAACCACATGGCTGCCCTGAAATTCGTGACCACCAATTCCGCCGACCTTATCCTGCTGGACATCGAGATGCCGGATATGAACGGCTTCGCGCTGCTGGGAATAATCCGGCGTATCAAGGCTTACAAGCGCACTCCGGTGCTGTTTTTAACGGGCAGCGTAAGCGTGGCGAACGTTAAAAAGTCGCTCGACGCCGGCGGAAATGACTTCATCAAAAAACCTGTGGACTCCCAAATATTGCTTTCCCGTGTTGAAAAACATCTGGGCTGCTAATACTGATCCCAAATTTCAAAATGCGCACAATTGGCGGACCGCCGCAAGCTCTCATTATCCGGCCGTGAAATGATAAGAAGCCGCCGGCAGATGCTGGTATATTGTTATAAAGAGGATATACACGGACTGGTTTCCTTCTTCCGGCTATATTATGGGCAACTCCCCTGATATCGAAGTCTATCATCCGGGCGATACGTCTGCGAAGGACTACAAAAGCGAAGTCTGGGTCTCCGTCATAAAACCAGTTTAATCCGTAGAACGCTTATAATTACAAGGGAGTGCAAAACCGGTTGCACTCCTCTTTTTTTGGCACAATATTCTGTGCGTGAAATTAATTGCGAATATACGCTTTGCGCTTTGTATTTGGCTTGTTTTACATATATAGTATAAATGTAATGGGCAAGAGTTCATGCAATTGGGGGTATGACCGGTGCCGCATGTCTGGGAAGGCAATGATGCCACATATACTAAAGTAAAGGACCGCATCCTGAAATTTGTTATGGCTGTGGGCATCGCCGCCACGTTTGTGGGCGGCACGTATAACTTTTTATGCGGCTATCAGGGCATGCCGGTCATTGTGCATCTGGCCGGGTTTATATTGCTCTGCCTAATGCTTATCTTCTATAACAAAATAAGCAAAAAAGTCCTTCTCATAACGGTATTCTCATACTTCTGCTTTGTTTATACTCCATTTGCCTGGGTAACCCTTATGGGGCTTTACAGCAGCGTGACGTATGTCATATACATATTTTTTCTGCTTATCTCCATACTGATGGACGAAAAGATGAGCAATATCTTCACCGCCGCATACTTTATTGAAATCATAATACTGGTTATAGAAAACTACCTGGTCCGCCCGGTCGATAACCCTCCCACCCCGTTTTTCCCGCTTGCGTTCAGTTATATAATAATGCTGTGCGTGCTGATTTTAGTTATGGGAACATATAAAAAACAGTTTAGCCGTTTTTTGCATAGAAACCGCCGGGATTCAATTACCGACCCTCTCACCGGCCTCAATAACCGGCGCGCGTTTGATGATTACATGAAAAGGATATGGGATGCTGGAAAGCGCAACGGCAATGTTATCACGGTGATGATGATAGATATAGACCATTTCAAATCCTACAACGACAATTACGGCCACCAAAAGGGCGACGAATGTTTAATTGCCATAGTGGACTGCATAAAGCCGTTTTTCCAGCGCTCCATCGACATGGCCGCACGGTACGGCGGCGAGGAGTTTATTGTGCTTTGCCCCTTTGTCAAACACGAAGACGCGCTCCGTATTGCCGAACAGGTGCGCGGGTGCGTTGAACAGTTGGACGCAAAAAATGATTTCATACCTCTTGGCCGCGTGACTATAAGCATTGGCGTCGCCTCCTCCATTCCGCGGCAAGAAGACAAATACGAGCATATCATCAAGCTGGCGGACGACGCGCTGTACGATGCGAAAAATTCCGGCCGAAACAAAGTTTGCTTCAAGAACGAATAGTCAAAATTGAAAGTTTTATCCTGTTTCATCCATGTTATATATAAATCAAAAAGATTTCATAATTGGACAGGAGAAACAGTATGGGCAGAAAAACAGTTGCCATAGTGGCAATAATCGCGGCTGCCGTCGTTATAATCGCGGTGGCGGTTATTTTTACAAACGCGCAGGATAACAACACCCCTACCCCTTCGCCCACGGCATCCAGCACGGCCGCGCCGACGGACAAACCCACGGACGCGCCCACGCAAGCGCCTACTGATGCTCCTACCGCAGCCCCAACCGATGCACCCACACAGGAGCCCACTGAAGCGCCCACCGACAGCCCCGCACAATAAGCCTAGCGTTTAGCGGGCACAGGGGTTAACGCCATGCCGCACTCAAACAAAGCAAAGCACGAGTACGCTTCTTCGCCCGGCCTCTCGGTTTTTGAAGCCGATGTTGCTATGCCCTTTTTACCCGAGACAAGCAGCCAGTGCACAAAATGCACGGCGTGCGTTAGCGAGTGCCCCATGGGCATAATCAGCGGCGACGACCCATCCGCCGTGAGCGCCGGGTGCATACAGTGCTTTGCCTGCGCAAAATGCTGCCCCGCCGGCGCTAATACTAACCACTAATTAAAACACCTCATCTTTACGGTCTTTTTTCCGCGCTGCGGCGTTGCGGGCACTTGACGTAGCTACAGCTACGCCTGCGCGTCCGCGCCTCGCATCACGAAAAAAATCCTCGTAAATCTATCG
>JAVBSU010000138.1:0-4844 GCA_031556555.1 Christensenellaceae bacterium | reverse complement strand
CCAACCTTAAAGAATGGGTGGAGGAAAAATCGGGCGGGGAGATACGCTCCAGCGGCGTTGTGAGTATATCTTTAGAGGAAGAACGGAGCGGCTCCAAATCCATAGAGGATAAACTGTCGCAATTGAACGGCGGCGTCATGGTAGTGAACGCCGAGACTTACGCCGACCTCCAGAGCTTCGCCGGCGCGCTAAACAGCGTCATGGACAACGGGCGTAGATACGTGTTCCGCTGCGCGGCCGCGCTGCCCCGTGTTATGGGCGGCATAGCGCCCAAAGCGCTGCTAAAGGGCAGCGAATGCGTGGGCTCGTCCAAAAACGGAGGGCTGGTCGTAGTGGGCTCGCACGTGCCCCGCAGCACGCAGCAGCTCGAGAGCCTGCTTACTCTGGACGGCGCGCGGCCGGTTGAGCTTAATACCGACCTCGTGCTCCATCCTGATAAAATGAGCGCCGAGTGCGCCCGCGCGGCCGCCGAGTGCGAGAGGGCTGTGCTTTCGGGCGGCATCGCCGTAATATACACCAGGCGAAAGCTTTTAGACCCGGAGGGCTACACCGCCGAACAAAAGCTCTCGCTTTCCGTGAGCATCGGGGACGCGCTCATAGACGCCATCAGCCGCGTAAGCGCCCAGCCCTCGTTCATAGTGGCAAAGGGTGGCATAACGAGCAGCGACGTCGCCACAAAAGCGCTTAACGTAAAGCGCGCGCTGGTACTGGGGCAGATCGCCCCGGGCGTGCCGGTTTGGAAGCTCAGCGCCGGGTCGCTTTATCCGGGTATGCCTTACGTGATATTTCCCGGCAACGTGGGCGGAGTGGAAACGCTAAAAGAGGTTGTAGAGGAACTCTATTCCTATGTTCATAAATAGTTCATCAAATAAAGTTTGTAATCTTGTGAAAACAAGTATATTATAGTAATGTGTACAGGTATTTCTATGGAGTCTAAGGTTTGGGAATACATTACTGAACACGCTCTGCTTCAGGAAGGATGGAGAGTTGGCGCCGCCGTTTCAGGGGGAGCTGATTCCATGGCCCTTCTCGTTTGTCTTTATGCGCTCTCAAAGCTGCATGGCTTTGAGCTTTGCTGTGTCCACTTTGAACACGGCATACGCGGTGAGCATTCGCTACGCGACGCCTCTTTTGTGAGGGACTACTGCGCCTCCGCCGGCATACCGTTTTTTATGGGTTCCGGGGATGTGCCCTCGATGGCCAAAAAGTGGCGGATCAGTATCGAGACGGCCGCCAAGCGCGCCCGGGAGGACTATATGAATTCCCTTGTGCTGGCGTGCGAGGCGGACGTTATAGCGACCGCCCACCACTTAAACGACAACGCAGAGAGCGTGCTCATGCACATACTCAGGGGTAGCGGCCTGTCCGGGCTCATGGGAGTCAGGGCGCGCCACGGTAATTTCGTTCGGCCTTTCCTGTGCCTCACAAAGGATGAGATACTTGGTTACGCCGCCGTTAATGAAATACCGTACGTTACGGACGAGACGAACGCGGACAACAGCTATACCCGCAACTACATTAGAAACGTGCTCTTACCTGGCGTAAAAGAAAACATAAACGAAAACCCCGAAGCAGCCCTCAACAGGCTTAGCGCCATCGCGCAGCAGGACGACGGCTGCCTCAACGCGCTGGCGGAGGATTTTTTTAACGCCAACGCCATAAGATCGGAAGACAGCGTCAGCATGGGCGCGGCCGCGCTTACCAAAGCCCACCCCGCCATAGCGGTCCGGGCAATAAGGCTGGCCTGCGGTAGGCTGGGCGTTACGGAAGACATTGAGTACGCCCACATAGAAAGCGTGCTCCGCCTCGCCAGGACAAACCGCACGGGGTCGGTTGCGGGCCTTTCAAGGAACCTCTGCGCGCGCGTTGAATACGGCGCGCTAATAATAGGCTTTAAGGGCCGCGAGACGAACTACAGCTTTGAACGCCGCTTCGATATCCGGGACAGGAACGTGCTTCCGGACGGCGATTATATAGAATGCTTCGAGCTTAATTGCTACGACGCCTTCAACGGCGACGCGTACTCCGAATGCTTCGACATGGACAAGCTGCCGTCCGCGATAACGCTTAGGACACGGCGGCATGGAGACGTTATAAGGCCGTTAGGGAGCGGCAAAAAGAAGCTGAAGGATTACTTTATAGATAAGAAGCTCACGAGAGAGGAACGGGACAGAACTCCTCTCCTTGCGGATGGTGAGAACATCATCTGGATAATAGGCCGCGTGATCTCAAACGATTACCGCGTGGACGAGAATACCGCGCGCATAGTGAATATGCGCTATTTCAGGAAAGATTGAGGTTTTAAGCCTATGTCAAATACCCACTATGTGGAACGTGACGTCAGCGAAATACTTTTAAGCGAGGTCGAAATACAAAAACGGGTCAGGGAGCTTGCCGCCGGGATATCCCGCGACTATGAAGGGCGCGACCTCGTGGCGATATGCATATTGAGGGGCTGCGTGATGTTCTTCGCCGACCTCATACGCCACATAAGCATACCCATAGCCATAGAATTCATGGCCCTCTCAAGCTACGGCGGCGGGGCGGAGAGTTCTGGCAACGTGAAAATAAAGTACGACCTCGAGGAGGATATCGGCGGGAAGGACGTGCTCATAGTGGAGGACATAATAGACACCGGCCACACGCTTAACAGGCTGGTGGAACTCCTAAAATCACGCGACCCTAGGAGCATCGAAGTATGCTGCCTTTTAGATAAAAAGGACAGGCGGCTGGTGGAAGTGCCCGTTAAGTACACCGGCTTTTCCATCCCCGACGAGTTTGTCGTGGGCTACGGCCTCGATTACGATTCGCGCTACAGGAACTACGGCAGCATAGGGATATTAAAGCGCGAGATATACGGAGGCTGAAGCGGCGCCCGCCGGTAAAAGTATTTGGTCGGGTTGAAATAATAATAATTGGTTAATAAATATATGTGATTAGGTGATAAAGTAGTATATTAATAATAAGAACAGTTTTTTATCTACAGTCCGGTAAGGAGGATAGTGGTTTTGGATAAATTTTTCAGGGGGCCGTTTATATACATAATTATAATCGTTGTTATAATTATCGCAACTCAGTTTTTGAACAGCCCCAACAGTACGCGCATTGACGAACTGGAGTACTATAAGTTTTTGGATAAGATCGAATCCGAGGAAATAAAGGATATGTCAATCCAGGAACGCAAGGTGGTTGGAAGGTACACGGATACCGAGATACTCGATGAAGCCTACCCCGCACAGTACGACTTTACGGCTACAATACCGACCATAGACCAGTTCAACAAGGACGTCTCGGCTATAAAGGGTTCGCAAAATCCAGAGGAATACGGATTCAACATAAATTACCTGCCCACGCCCGAGCCTAATTTCTTTGTGCAGATGCTTTACTATATAGTGCCCATAGTGTTGGTGCTTCTGCTCTGGATGTTCCTCATGCGCAGGGCGCAGGGGGGCAGCAGCGCGGGCGGCGCGATGACGTTCGGCAAGAGCAAGGCGAGGATGACGGACGGCGGCGAGACGAAGAAGACGTTCGCCGACGTTGCCGGTGCGGACGAGGAAAAGGAAGAACTCGTCGAGATAGTCCAGTTCTTAAAGAGCCCGGACAGGTTCAAGGAGCTCGGGGCGCGCATTCCAAAGGGCGTGCTTTTGGTGGGCCCTCCCGGCGGCGGCAAGACGCTTTTGGCCAAGGCGGTCGCGGGAGAGGCGAAGGTCCCATTCTTTTCGATAAGCGGCTCCGACTTTGTTGAGATGTTCGTTGGCGTGGGCGCTTCCCGCGTCAGGGATCTTTTCGACAGTGCCAAGAAGAACTCGCCCTGCATAGTGTTCATAGACGAGATAGACGCCGTGGGCAGGCAGAGGGGCGCGGGCCTGGGCGGCGGCCACGACGAGAGGGAGCAGACGCTGAACCAGCTGCTGGTCGAGATGGACGGCTTTGAAGTGAACGAAGGCATAATAGTCATGGCGGCCACGAACAGGAAGGACATCCTGGACCCGGCGCTTTTGAGGGCGGGCAGGTTCGACAGGCAGATAGTCGTGCACTACCCCGACGTCAAGGGCAGGGAGGAAATATTGGTCGTCCACTCCAAGGGCAAGCCTTTTGAGTCCAACGTGGACATGAAAACCATAGCCAGGCGCACGCCCGGCTTTATAGGCGCCGACCTCGAGAACGTATTGAACGAGGCCGCCATACTCTCCGCCCGCCGCAAAAAGAAAAAAATCGGCATGAGCGAAATAGAGGAAGCCATAACGCGCGTGATCGCCGGCCCGGAAAAGAAGAGCCGCATAGTCACGGAAGAAGACAAGCGCTGCACGGCTTACCACGAAGTGGGCCACGCCATACTGGCGGACAAGTTAAAAGGCTGCGACCCCGTGCACGAAGTCTCCATAATACCGCGCGGCCTGGCCGCCGGCTACACAATGACGCTGCCCGAAAAAGACAACCAGCACGTGTTCAAGAGCAAGCTTTTGGACGAGATAACCATGATGCTGGGCGGCCGTGTGGCGGAGACTCTTACCATAAAAGACGAGAGCACAGGCGCAATAAACGATTTGCAGCGCGCGACCAACATCGCCCGCGACATGGTAATGAAGTACGGCATGAGCGACGAAATGGGCCCCATGTTCTTAGGGGGCGCGCACGAAGTCTTCTTAGGGCGCGAATTCGGCCAACAGCAGGAATTCTCCGACGACACCGCGGCGCGCGTAGACTCCGAAGTCAAAAAGATCCTGACCAAGGCCTACTCTAACGCCGAAAAGATACTCAAAGAGCACATGAAGGATCTCGTGGACATAGGCGAAGTCCTGATGCGGCAAGAGAAGCTCACCGGCAAGGAATTCAAAAAGCTG
>JAVBSU010000106.1:0-3053 GCA_031556555.1 Christensenellaceae bacterium | reverse complement strand
TGCCTTTATAAAAATATATTATATGTTGGGCGAACGAAGTGAGCCGGGGTCTGGGGCTAAGCAGCCCGAAAAGCCTTACCCCTCGGTAGGCAGTGTTGACCCGCCGTAAGGCATGACTATCACGGACGCGTCCGCTCCTTTTTTAGCGAGCGCCGCGTTATACGCGCTCTGCAAATCGCTGAACGGCTGGAAAAATATGCTTTTAACGAATTCGTCTTCCAAGTCGGAAACAAGGTAGACGCCGCTCTTCTGCATGACCATTGCTATGGCGGCGGCTTTGTGCCCTCCGAGCTCGAAGTTGCGCTCGATCTCTTCTATCATGAATCCGGGGCTGGGGGACGTCGTCATCCACCGCTCGAACACGCCTTCGCCCATGCCTTCCTTGCAGGAAGCGCAGAGTATGACCACGCCGCCTTCCGCCACGGCGTGCTTGGCGTTGTCCAGCGCTTTTTGCGCCTGATACAGGTTTATATCCTTGGGAAAGCCGCCGGGAGACACGAGGACTATGTCCGCGCGCTTTTTTATTTTCACCTTATAAAGGTTGTCCAGGAAGGCGCAGCCCATAAGATGCGCTTCTTTGTGATGGCCGGACACGCACTTTATGATCTTTTTGTGTTCATCGAGAACAACGTTAACTATAAAGTCTATGGGAACGAAATTCACGACCTCGTCTATGTCCGCCCGAAGGTTGTTGCCGTCGATAAGCCCCGCGCGCGAGGTATCCTCCACCATCCTTGAGTGGTTGGCCTGGATGGCGTCCCGCGTTGAAACCCCGGGCATGACGGCTTTAGCGCCGCCCGAGTAGCCGGCGAAGTAATGGTATTCGATGTTTCCGAGGCAGATTACCCTGTCCGCCTCCGCCACCGGGCGGAATATGTCAACGGGCGTCCCGCGCGAAGTAGCTCCGAGATGCACACAGTCCTTGGGATCTGAATCCACGCACTTTACTTTATCGTACACCCCGCCGCCCACCAGGCCGCGCATCTCTTCTTCTGTCTGGGCGCGGTGCGACCCAAGCGCGAAAACGACCGTGACGTCTTTTAGCGAACAACCTGCAGCTTCGATCTCGTCCAGAACTGGAGGCAGCACGGTCATGGACGGCAGGGGACGGGTTATGTCGCTGGTGATGACCGCTATTTTTTCGCCGGGTTTTACTATATCCTTAAGCTGTGCGCTGCCAATAGGTTCTTCGAGCGAACGGCGGACTTCGTCTTCACCCGTAAGGCCTGTGCCCACCTCGTTGGGTTCCAGCACGCCGATGATGTTCCCGTCCGCGACTTCCACTGCTTCATAACCTTTGGCAAAAGCGAGTTCTATTTTCATGTGTGTATCACTGACCTTTCGTATTTTGATAAATTAATTATCAGTTATACGCTTGCGATTGTCAATAAAGCATTGTAGAATGCCTCCGGCGGCTTAGGGGCTTTGCCCCTAAGAATCCCACAAGGGCCGGTCGGCCCTTGACCTGCGGCAAGCTAGCGCTTGCCTTAACATAATATGTTATTTGTAAGGCGAACGTTAGTTCGCCGGGGTCTGGGGCTAAGCAGCCCCAGCGGGTTCGGGCAGAGCCCGAAAGCTTAAATGCAAGGCATCACATTCCCACCGCAGACGGGCAGGTACACGCCGGTGATGAAGTTTGCGAGACCGGAAGCCAGAAAGCAAACGGCGCCGGCGACTTCCTCGTCTGTGCCGCGCCGCTTCATGGGCACCCTTGAGACATAGGGGAAATCCTGCCGGATATTCGCTTCGGAGCCGTCGTTATCTTTGAACTTGTCGCTCTTTATCCAGCCGGGCGCGACCTGGTTGACTGTTATGTTGTATTCACCCACTTCGCGCGCGAGCACGCGGTAAACGCCGTCCATGCCGCGCTTGCCTGAAACATAGGCGGACTGGTACGCGAACATCTGCATGCTGCACTCGGTGTTTATGCCGATAACGCGGCCGTAGTTCTGCGAAATCATGTCGGGCACAAAGGCTTTTGTCATGTAGACCGCGTGCATTATGCAGGAATTGATCTGGCTCTCGAAATCGCTGATGTCCTGGTCGATAACCGTGTGCCAGTTGTACTGCACCACGGAATTGTTGACTATTATGTCCACTGTGCCGAACGCGTCGTTCACTACCTTCTTCATGGCCTTTATCGAATCGAAATCAGTCACGTCCGCCCGCGCTGTCACGGCTTTAACGGAGTACTTGGCCTCCACTTCATCTTTTAGCCTTTTCGCTCCGTCTTCGTTGGAATAATAGCATATGGCGACGTCCGCGCCGCATTCGGCGAGGCCGCGCACCATTGCCCGCCCGAGTTCGCCCGTTCCGCCGGTCACGAGGGCTGTTTTGCCAGTAAGGTCGATAACTTTCATAACTTTACCTCCATAAAAATACGGCTGCCACGTTTCTCACATGACAGCCGTTTGTATTTCTCAGCCGTTCAGTTCTTCTATAAGCATCGGGATGACCGAGTACAAATCGCCCACTATACCGTAGTCCGCCACCTTGAATATGGGGGCGTTAGGGTTGTTGTTTATGGCCACTATCACGCCCGAGCGGTCCATGCCCACTATGTGCTGTATCGCTCCTGAAATGCCGCAGGCGACGTACAGTTTTGGAGTGATGGTCTTGCCCGTCTGGCCCACCTGGTGCGGTTGTTCTATCCAGCCCGCGTCCACTGCGGCCCTGGATGAACCCACTTCGCCCCCGAGCGCGTCCGCCAGCTCCTTGATGAGCTTGAAGCCTTCGGCGTTCCCGAGCCCGCGCCCGCCGGAGACGACTATCTCCGCCTTGCTTATGTCCACTCCCTGCCGCTCTGCTTTTACTTCTTCAAGCACCTTGACGAGGCTCGCGCGGGATTCGTCTATTTCCGCGGGTTCGCGCTCTATTATGCCCGCGCGCTCAAAATCCAGCGTGGGGACGTCCAGCACGCCGGGGCGCACCGTAGCCATCTGCGGCCGGGTGTCCGGCGTAATTATGGTGGCCATTAGGTTGCCGCCGAATGCAGGGCGGGTTTGCAGCAGCTTGTTGTCTTCTTCGTCTATCTCCAAGCCTGTGCAGTCCGC
>JAVBSU010000096.1:0-4598 GCA_031556555.1 Christensenellaceae bacterium | reverse complement strand
GTCCGTCTTGCCGAAAACCTCCGCGAACAGTACCAGCATATCGTACTTGCTTATGCTCTCATCCGGCACGTAATGGTACAGCCCCGTTATGTCCTGCTCCACGGCGGCTACCATGCCGCGGGCCAGTTCCATGGTCGTTATGCCCGTCCAGATTGCGTTTTTGTAACCCTTGATGTTGCCCTTCTGCCGCATGAACCAGTTAAAAAGGCCGATGCCCGTCTCGTTCATGTCCGGGCCCACTATGGACATGCGGAGCGTAAGGTCCTTTTCGTTTATCACCTCGCCCAGCGCCTTTGACCTGTCGTAGTAGTTCTGCCCGTCGTAGTAGCTGTCCTCGTAATAGGGGCCAGTGTTGCCCCTGAACACGCAGTCGGTGCTGGGGTGGATTATCTTCGCACCGGTGTTCTTGTAGAATTTTTCCAGCTTGTGCGGCAGGTAGCTGTTCAGCAGCACCGCCAGCGCGGGGTCGTTCTCCGCCGACTCGTTGAGGATGCCCACGCAGTTTATAACCACGTCAAAGCGGTTTATGAGCAAAAACCTGTCGAAGTCGCCGGAGAGCACATCCATTGCGTTGATCTTTTCCGCGTACTTTTCCAGCGATATGCCCGTAACGTCGTCCCCGTTGTCCTCGAACGTCTTTACAACAACGTGGCCGAGCATCCCCTTCGCCCCCAGCACAAGTATCTTTTTTGGCACTAGATCAGCCCCTTTTCATCGTTTTCGCCAGCAAGCTGGTACTTTATGTAGTCGAGGCCCGTAAGCAGTTCTATTATCTCGTCCACATTAAGCCTCCTCGTGTTGTGGGACGTGTATTCGTATTCGTTATCAAGCTCGCTCGCCCCCTCGGATATGTAGTTGTGGTAATCAAGCGAGCGCCCGTCCAGCGGTATGCGGTAGTAGCGGCCTAAATCATCAGCTTTCACGAACTCCTCCCGGGTCAACAGGGTTTCGTGCCGCTTCTCACCGTGGCGCGTGCCTATTATCCTTATTTTGCTCGGCGAGCCGAATATTTTTATAACCGCCCGCGCGAGGTCGCCTATTGTGCTGGCCGGGGCTTTCTGCACGAACGAATCGCCCTGTTCCCCGTTCAAAAACGCGTACAGTACAAGATCCACCGCGTCTTCCAGAGACATTAAAAACCGCGTCATGCCGGGATTTGTTATGGTTATATCTTCCCCGCGTTTCGCCTGCTGCGCGAAAAGCGGTATGACGCTGCCCCTCGACGCCATTACGTTCCCATAGCGCGTTATGTTCAGTATGGAGTCGCCGTTCCCCTCCCGCGAGAGCGCCCTCACGACCTTCTCGCCCATCGCCTTGGACATGCCCATGGCGTTTATGGGGTAGACAGCCTTGTCCGTGGACAGGAATATGAACTTCGAAACGCCGTTTTCGATCGCGCTGTGCACTGTGTTGAACGTGCCCTCAACGTTTGTCCTCACCGCCTGCATGGGGTAGAACTCGCAGGAGGGAACCTGTTTTAAAGCCGCCGCGTGGAAGCAGTAATCCGCTCCGCGCATTGCCGGGTCTATGCTCTGCCTGTCCCTTACATCGCCAAGGAAGTAGCGCACCTTGGGGTTTTTAAAGGCGTGCCGCATGTCGTCCTGTTTTTTCTCGTCGCGTGAGAATATCCTTATCTCCGCTATGTCCGTATCCACGAACCTTTTTAGCACCGCGTTGCCGAACGACCCCGTGCCTCCCGTTATTAGCAGCGTCTTCCCCGCGAAAATACTGGCTTCTTCAGGCATAAACAATACTCGCTTTCTTTTTCTCAAAACCAATCATAGCATAGCGGGCGGCAGCGGGCAAGCGCCCGCAAAAAAACCGCCCCGGAAGATAAGCGCGCACTTTACTAGTTTGTTATATGTTGGTTCTTTGGCAAAGCGGGCAACGCAATCTGCAAGAGCGGTGGAGTTTACCGGCGCAAGGCTGGCCCGTCTGCTTGGCCAGTCCTGTGTTTCGATGTAAGCCCCAGCTATATTTTTACATTGTTACAGCTTAAAGTCAATACATACCGTACTGTTTTGGTATTAATTTTAAATAAATAAATGGTTAATGACTATTAATTGCAAAAACGCCCCGTGCATTGACCGCGCGGGACGCCATTTTTTCATTCCGGTTATTGCGGCTTGCTTACCGTGTTCGAGCCGAACAGGTACGCCGACACGTCCTTGCCGCGCGCTTTGGCTATTTGCATCATCTGGCTTATGGTAACAAACTTGTAGCCTTGCTCCTTGAGCTCGGGAATTGCCCTTATAGCGGCGTCCACGCTCTTCTCGTGCAGATCGTGCAGGAGTATTATGCTGCCGTCTTTAGCGCCGTCCTCCGAATCCATTATCGCGTTGTAAATAAGGTCGACGCCGTTATCTTCCTTCCTTAATTTCCAGTCCAGCGTGTCCACAGACCACAGTATCTGCTCGCGACCTATCTCCGCGGCGCGCTCCTCAGTCATGCTTCCTCCCGGCGGCCGGTCTATCGCCGTACGCTTCCCAATCACCGCCTCGATCGCGTCATTAGTCTTGCTGTACTGCTGCAATTGCTGGTCTTTGGAGAGATCCATGAAGGGCGATGGGTGATCCCAGCTGTGGTTTGCTATTTCGTGGCCCTCGTCGTACGCCCTCTTAAGCGACTCGGGGTAGCTCGAAACGCGTTCGCCGACTATGAAGAAAGTCGCCTTCGCGCCATTATCCCTGAGGCAGTCTAAAAGCTTGTCAGTGTAGGCGCTGGGCCCGTCGTCAAATGTGAAGGCAATGACCTTGTCGTTAAGCGGGTCTATGCCGTCCAGCGATTGGGGCTCAATAAAATTGCCCTCTATGTGAAGCTGGGGGACGTCAAGGTCGCCGGGGCCGGCCGGGTTCGAGCTGTCCATGACGGCTCCGCCGGCGTCATCCGCCCCTGTCTGCGCGTTCGCCACAACATCGGCGTAGCCTTCATCGGGATAGGCTTCGTCCGCCGCCATCTTCGTAAGCCCTGCGTCTCCGCCTTCACCCGTAAGCAGCGGCAGCGCGTTCTCATTAAGCACTCCCTCGAATTCGGACAGCGGCACGCACACCTCGACCGCGCCCGCTTCCTTTGCCGCCACAGCTCCCTCATTGAAGAAGAAGACTATCTTGCCGTCTCCGGTCAGCGCAAAGTTGGAATAATTCTGCTCATTCGGCGCGGTGCCGTTATTAAAGGCCTGCTCGTCCATGTGCGAACTCACCATGCCGTTGCGCGAGAGGTAATCGCGCACAGTCGCGGACAGGGGGGTAAGGTAATCCTGCCCCGCGTCGAACACGTCCGCAAGGCCTATGCGGGCGCCGCTCGTAAGGTCGTATACAAAAGAATTCACGTAATTTTTCTTGTCCGTCCTGCCGGTGTATGAATTCTCGGTAAATTTCACGCTTAGTATTTCGCCAGCGACGTATGGTTTGTAAGTCAGCGTAAAGTTGTAAAGGCCCGTGTCTTCGCTTGGCTCGCCCATGGATTCCGCTTCTTCGCGGAAGGCGTTCTTCTCACTGTCCACGTACTGCGCAAGCTCCGCCTTTACGCTCTCGTTCGCTTCTACTTCGGGATAATCGGCGGAAATCATGAGCCCGCCGTCCGTTGAGACCTCGCTCGCGGGCATAACGCCGTCCACTTCATCCAGCCGCCTGTTTTGTGTGGACTGCTCAAACTGGGCGCGCTGCGCCTCAAGCGTTACCGCCGTATCTTTTTCCGCACTTATGGAGCACGACGCGAGCGTAAAGGCAAAAAATACTATTACCAGTACGAGCGCCGCGTTTTTCCTGAAATTACGTTTCATAAGGTTTCTTCTTCCTCTTATTCACACGTTGTTAAAGCCCGTGATACCATACCCGCGGCATCACATATCTATTGTACCACAATTATGACGAGCCTACACTCAGATTCGTTCCAAGCGGGGAAGCCCCCGCAGGCATGCCGCGCAATGACCGCACGCAAACCATAACTGGCGGTCACGCGTTCTTTTGCAAATCAATACCTTTCACTAACGATCCGCCAAGCAACCGTTTCAAAACGAGCGCGCATATAACGCCCATGGCAAATCCGCTGAGCGCGCCCGCCGCTATGAGCAACGGTATGTAGTAAAACACCGCCGGGGTCATGCTTATGGCGGCGGCCACAGCCGCCTGGACAATGTTGTGCACTACGCCGCCCGTCGTGCTGAGTTTTATCACGCCCATAATTTTTTTCAGGGCGAACATAACAATAAGGCTTATAAACCCGCCCGCCAGCGAAAAGGCCAGCATGGTGAGCCCGCCCGTGACAAAGCCCATCGCCACGCTTTTTACAAGCGTTATAACGGCCGCCTGCGGCAGGCCGAAGGCATAGAGCGCGAACAGAACGACGATATTCGCCAGCCCCAGCCGGAAACCCGGCAGTGGTATTACGGACGAAATCAGCGAATCCGCCCACGAAAGCGCGATGGCGAGGGCGCACAGAATGGCCATCAGCGCCAGCCTGCCCGTTGCTCTAGCCGGTAAGCGCGTCAACTTCGTTCCCTCCGCCCTCTATTACGGCGCTGGCCCTGTTGGGCGCGCATACTATTGCCGCGCCGGCTGAGCTCACGCGTCCCGTCCGCTCGCAGTCGTGGTTGGGGC
>JAVBSU010000214.1:0-2643 GCA_031556555.1 Christensenellaceae bacterium | reverse complement strand
TTCATCTATTTCCCTCTTCTTTTTCAGGTCGCCTCCGGCGGCCAAAGGAACTTTTGCTAGCGCTCAAAAGTTCCTCTGGACTCTTCAAAACCCGCTTTAAAACTAACATGAGCGATCTAAAAAGCTATTTCCAGTATTTTTTCCACATCAGCCGCATCGAGCCGCACAAAATTACCGAGCGTTCCGCCGGCCGTACGCCTTACCCCGTGCTTGGCGAGCGCGCCAAATTTGCTCTTATCCTCTATGCCAAGCTCTCTTAATGTTACCGG
Organism: Christensenellaceae bacterium; assembly: GCA_031556555.1. Taxonomy (GTDB): domain Bacteria; phylum Bacillota; class Clostridia; order Christensenellales; family Christensenellaceae; genus UBA5399. The sequence goes on along the minus strand of JAVBSU010000214.1, from coordinate 2,374 downwards.
CATGCCAATGGACTTGAAGAAAGCCTTGAGCCTCGCTATGCCTTCCAGTACCGTTACGTCCGGATTGTCAAAATCGTATTCCACGTCAAACACCCTCATAGCAAACTGCGCGAAACGGTTTTTGTCGTGTTTGTACACATACTCCATCCATGCGGGAGTAATAACCGTCAGCCCGGCGCCGTGGGTGACGTCATATTCGGCAGAGAGCTCGTGCTCAATAAAATGTGAAGCCCAGTCGCCCATGCGGCCCACATCCAGCGTGCCGTCGTGCGCCAGCTTGCATGCCCACATGATCTCTGCGCGTATGTTGTAATCCTTTGGATTATCTATTACCCGGCTTCCATACTTTACGAGAGTGCGTATAAGCCCTTCGCATATCCTGTCCGTGGTGTCCACGTAGCGCACGTTGGTAAAGTAGCGCTCGGTAATGTGGATGATCGCGTCGCAAAGGCCGGCCGCCGTCTGGTAGGGCGGGAGCGAATACGTGAGCTCGGGGTTCAAAAACGCCAGGACGGGGCGTGACCGCTCATCCACGTAATCGTACTTCTCCCCCGTATCCTCGTTTGATATTACCATTCCGTTGGAGCTTTCGCTGCCCGCGCCCGGTATGGTCAGCACGCAGGCCACCGGCAAAACGGCCACAGCCTTCTTGCCCGCGCCGTTAAAGAATTCCCACACGTCGTCGCTGCCCGCCGCGCCGCAGGCAATGGCTTTGGCGGAGTCTATGACGCTTCCACCGCCCACTGCCAGCACAAGGCCCACGCCGTTCGACCTGCACAGCTTTATGCCCTCATAAACGAGCGAAAGGCGGGGGTTGGGCACAACGCCGCCCAGCTCAACGAATGTCACGCCCGCGGCTTTCAAAGACTTCCTTACCCTGTCCAAAAGTCCGGACTTCTCCGCGCTTTGCCCGCCGTAGTGCAGCAGCGCCTTACCGGATATCCTGGCGACTTCTTCTCCCACACTGTTTTCCGCGCCTTTACCGAAAACCACCTTCGTCGGGTTGTAATAAACACTATCCAACATAAATATATACCTCCACGTATAAGCACTACTCTTCGATAGTGATATTTTCTATGACGACGTCCGTAACCGGCCTGTCGGAGTAATCCGTCTTCGTCATGGCGATCTCGTCCACAACGTCCATGCCATCGGTTACTTTCCCGAAAGCGGCGTACTGGCCGTCAAGATGGGGCGCGTCCATATGCACGATGAAGAACTGCGAACCGGCCGAATCGGGATTCATGCTGCGCGCCATCGATATAGTCCCCCGGTGGTGCTTCAAATTGTTGTCGAAGCCGTTCGAGGAAAACTCCCCGGGTATCGAGTAGCCCGGCCCGCCTGTCCCGTCGCCCTTGGGGCAACCGCCCTGTATCATAAAGCCTTTTATGATCCTGTGAAATACAAGCCCATCGTAAAAGCCTTCGTTCACAAGCTTTTTGAAATTTTCAACAGTGTTGGGCGCGGCTTTTTTATCGAGTTTGATTTTTATCTCTCCCCCGCCCTTTATTTTTATTACTACCATAAACCTATCCTCCATAGCTATTCATAAGTAATATAATAAACCATTCTCACCGCAATGGGAAGTCAAAAAGCCAACAAAAATTTATGAAGGCCCGTTTAGGGTATGCGGGTTTGACAAGTAAAAACACATAAGGGATAATTAAAAGAGCTTAACATTATATTTTAACGGAGGCGATCATGCAGGCACTTTCACTACTTATAAAACCGGCGTCCGGCAATTGCGATATGCGCTGCGCCTACTGCTTTTACTCTGATGTTGTAAAGTCGCGCGAGCAGCCCAACCGCGGGATGATGACGCTCGAGACGCTCGAGGCTGTCGTAAAAAAGGCACTCGCCGAAACGAGCGGGTTCTGTTCGTTCGGTTTCCAGGGCGGGGAGCCCATGCTGGCCGGGCTGGATTTTTTCAAGGCGCTGATAGAGTATCAGAAGGCGTACAACGTCAATAACGTCGAGATATTCAATTCCATACAGACGAACGGCAGCCACATCGACGATGAATGGGCGGCATTCCTCGCGGAGAACGGCTTTTTGACCGGCCTGTCCATAGACGGCTGCAAGGACGTCCACGACTCCATGCGCAAAGACGCTCAGGGCAACAGCACGCACAACCGCTGCGTGAAAGCCGCCGCGGCGCTCACAAAGGCGGGCGCGGAATTCAACGTGCTTTCCGTCCTTACAAGAGAATACGCCCGCCATCCCGACAAGGCGTACAACTTTTACAAAAAGAACAATTTCCGTTACATTCAGCTCATCCCCTGCCTCGACGGCCTCAACGAGCCGCACGGGTCAAACCCTTATTCGCTGGACGCGGAACTTTACGGAAAGTTCCTTTGCAGGTTCTTCGATCTTT
>JAVBSU010000196.1:0-6299 GCA_031556555.1 Christensenellaceae bacterium | reverse complement strand
GTCCCAGTCAGGCATACGGCTGGTCAAAAACAAATCTATAGCGCTCCGCTGCTCGGTTCAGACAAACGACGGTTCCACAGTAAAGCCAACGTGGAAGTCCGGCAACCCCGGCGTCGCGGTAGTGGACAGTAACGGCAATGTGACCGCGCTGAGGACCGGTTCGGCAACCATCACCGCAACGGCCAAAGGCTACAATACCAAATCCGCTTCCATAAAGGTCACCGTAGTGGGCAAAAAGGTTGAGGCTGACTACCTTTCCATCGCCAACGCGCCCAACACTGTAAAAGTAGGCGAATCCGCTTCTTTGAGAGGCGTCGTATCGCCCTCAAACTCCACAGGCGCGCTGTATAGCTGGTCCAGCAGCAACAGCAAGGTACTAACCGTGGACAAGCTGGGCAAGATAACCGGCAGGTCTCCCGGCCAGGCTAGGATAACGCTCCGGGCGGCCGGCAAAAGCACTTCGACAGTGATCGAAGTCGAACGCTGATATTTAATACTAATCACTGATTGAAATGCCGATAGATTTACGAGGATTTTTTTCGTGATGCAAGGCGCAGACACGCAGGCGTAGCTGTAGCTACGTCAAGTGCCCGCAACACCGTAGCGCGGAAAAAAGACCGTAAAGATGAGGTGTTTTAATTAGTGGTTAGTATAACTGACGATAGATAAAAGGCCTGCCAATAGCAGGCCAAAACTCTAAAACGAACGAAAGGGCCTGTGAAAAATAATTTCACAAGCCCTTAATCTTTACTTCGTGTGAAAATATGTTGCGAGCTTTTTGAGTATGTTTATCTGCTCGTTTAACTCCTGTGCGGCGGAAGCGCTCTGTTCGGCTGTTTCACTGTTTGCTACGGCTATATGCTCCACCTGCTGCACATTTGCCTTTATGCGCTCGATGTCGATGTTTTGATCTTCGGAAAGCTGTGCTATCTCCGCCATTATTCCCACGCTTTCGGCGACGCCGGTGACGATTTTATCCAGCGAAGCGCCGGTTTCCTTGGCTATGCCCGCGCCCATTTCGGCTTTCTGGGTGGAATTGGCGATGAGCGCGCTGGTGCTGCTGGCCGCTTCGCTGCTCTTTGCGGCGAGGTTCCTGACCTCTTCGGCCACAACGGCGAAGCCCTTGCCGTGTTCGCCCGCTCGGGAAGCCTCTACCGCGGCGTTTAGCGCGAGAATGTTTGTCTGGAAGGCGATGTCGTCAATCACCTTTATTATTTTGTTTATGGACTTGCCCGCCTCGTTTATTTCCTCCACTGCGTGTATGAGGCCGCCCATCTGCTCGGAGCCTGTCTTGGCCGTGCTCTTTATGTTTTCCGCCAGCCGCGCGGCGTCCTTGGCCTTTCCGGCGTTTTTGGCGGTGTTTTGCGATACGTTTGATATATCCGACGAAAGCTCGTTAACCGCGTTCATCTGATCCCTTGCGCCGCCCGCCAGCGTGGAGGACGCGCCCGCGATCTGCCCCGACGCGGAAAGCGCTTCGGATGCGCCGGAATCTATGTCGCGCGCCATGTTGGAAAGGCTTTTTATCATTTTCTGCATGGCCAGGCTCATATTGTCGTTAGCGCCCCGCTTCTCCACGTTGACAGTCAAATCGCCGTCCGCAATGGCAGCGAGTATATCGGTCTGGTGTTTTGTGCTTTCGACCATGTCGTTGAAAGAGTTGGTGAGCCGCCCGATCTCGTCCTGAGAAGCCGATGATATGCCGATGTCCGTATCCCCCAGCGCGATCTTGCCGGAAGCTTCGGACAGCGCGTTTATTGGAGCGCCGACGTTTTTCTTTACGTACCAGTTGAAGAAGAAGCCGAAGGCTATGCTGAGCCCCAGCGCTATCAACAGTGTCTTTAAGCCGAAATCGTTCGCCACGGTATATACGTCGCTGGCGGCGATATCAACTCCCACGACGGCTATTGTGTTGCCGCCGGGGTCTTTAACAGGAGCGAAACCCGAAACCATGTTGCCAAAACCTTCGGATTCGTATACGCCGGTCACCTCGGCGTTGCCTGTGCTTAGAACGGATACCGCCTCGTCGGCCAGCTCGCCGCTGAGTACGGGCTCTCCAAAATCGGCAATGTCTTCGGGCGGGTCGTCCGGCTTTGCGCCCTCCAGCACATAAATATATTCGCCGGGATTATCAGGGTCGCTCTTGACGATATAAAAATATTCAGCGTCAACTTCGGTCTTGGCTTCGTTCAGATACGTTTTGAGCTCGCCGGAATAAGAATCTTCTTCCATGGTATCCGCGAGCGCCGCGAATTCTTCGCGGTTTATTGCGGACGCGCCCATTTGGGCAAGCGCCAGGGCTTTGTCGGCGTAGTCGCTTATGGATGAATTCCTGTAAAGGACGTAACTGAATATGCCTATAACGATCGAACACGCTATTATGACAGCGAAGGCTATATAAGATATCCTGTTTGCTATAGAAGTTTTAGCCGGACTTTTCATTTTTGACTGCTCCTGAATTTTATATTATAGTAAGTATAACATATATTTTATAAATCGGGTAAATTTATTACTACTTTAACTATTACTACTGAAAACAGGAGGACTACTATGCAATTTGATTATTACGTACCAACCAGGATCGTGTTCAAAAGCGGCGCGCTGAGCGAAGTGCACAAGCAGAAGCTGCCCGGAAAAAAGGCTTTGATAGTGATGTCGCAGGGCAACTCTACGCGGGCAAACGGCTACTTCGACCGGCTTTGCGCGGAGCTGGACGCGGCCGGAGTGGAATACTCGGTGTTCGACAAGATACTTCCCAACCCCATAAAGAAGCACGTTATGGAGGGCGCGAAAGCCGCCCGGGAGAACAGCTGCGACTTTATAATCGGCCTCGGAGGCGGTAGCAGCATGGACGCCGCCAAAGCGATATCACTGATGTCCACCAACGGCGGCGACTACTGGGACTACATGTCCGGCGGCAGCGGCAAGGGGCAGGAGTTCAAAAATCCGCCGCTGCCCGTTGTAACTGTCAGTACAACGGCGGGCACCGGCACCGAGTCGGACAAGTGGACGGTGACGACAAACGAGGAGACCAACGAGAAGATAGGCTATGGCTCTTCGCTGACTTTCCCCGTGTTATCCATAGTGGATCCGGAACTCAACCTGTCGGTGCCGCCCCACCTCACCGCGTTCCAGGGCTTTGACGTGTTTTTCCACTGCGCGGAAGGCTACGTAAGCAAGTACGCCAACCCGATGTCGGACGTATTTGCGCTAAAAGCGATAAGCCTCATAGCCGAAAACCTGCCCGCGGCCGTCAGTGACGGAAGCGATCTGGAGGCGCGCGAGCGCGTTGCCCTGGCCAACATACTTGCCGGTTTCGTGGAGTGCGTGTCCACCTGCACGAGCGAACACGCGATCGAGCACGCCCTGAGCGCGTACCATCCCGAACTGCCGCACGGCGCGGGGCTGATTGTTATAAGCGTAGCCTACTTTAAACATTTCGCGGCTCAGCACACTTGCGGCGGCCGTATGGCTGAGATGGCCAGGGCGATGGGTAAGGCGGACGCAAAAGACGGCATGGATTTTGTTGATGCGCTGTTTGAACTGCAAAAAGCCTGCAACGTGGCTGATATCAAAATGTCCGGTTACGGCATGAAAAAAGATGAGTTGGAAAAATACGTGAAGAACTCGTTTGACACCATGGGCGGGCTGTACGCGTCCGATCCCGTTCCCGTTACGGCGGAAGACGCGCTGAGGATATTACAGGAATCGTATAGATAAACATAAGAAATACCCAAAATAATCAAAAACCCCGGTAGCAAGGTTTGCTTCCGGGGCGTTACTTTATTCATTATTCACATCATCATATGGGCCGCTTACCGCAGATAAAGTTGCTGTGCGCCCAGGAGCCGAGCCCCCTTCTGACCACGGATCCGTTGCTGGACGACGCGTCCACCATCTCGCCGCCGCCGAGGTATATTCCCACGTGGCCGGTGAAGCATATAACGTCACCGCGCTGGAGCTCGCCTATGCTGCCTACCGTGTAGAAGTCCGCGCTCCTCCATCCTGAGGAAGTCATGTAGCCTATGGAGTTCCCGCTCTGGTTGAGCGCGTAGTACACGAGTCCCGAGCAATCGAAGCTTCCTGAGCCTTTGCCGCCCCTTACGTACGGTTTGCCTAGCTGCGACAGGGCAACATCCACAAAAGTATCCACGTCGCCGGGGTTTGACGAGTAGCTTCCACCGCCATCACCGCCGCCGGAACCGCCGTCATCATCATCGTCGTCGTCAGAACTGCTGTCACCGCCGCCGTCACCGGAATCGCCGTCGCTTTCGCTCGCTTCCACCTCGCGTTCAGCCTCTTCGGTGAATGCGATGGAAGGCTCCGCTTCCTGCGAGAACAGTATTTCTTTGGTGTATTGGCCTACGCTGCCGTCGTCGTCGAGCCCGTTCATGCGCTGGAAATACTCCACCGCTTCCGTTGTCTTATCCCCGAAGTAGCCCGTGCCCGCTGTTGGGTAGCCGAGTTCCTCCAGCCTGTTCTGTATATTCTCAACATCCAGTCCGGACGCTCCCTCGGTAACCGAATAAGGCATGGCTTCATCCGAGAAGAGCAGATCCTGTGTGGCTTCGCCCGCGTACGCGTCTATTTCGAGGTTGTGCTTGCGCTGGAAGTAGCGCACGGCTTCCTGAGTGTTCTGTCCGTAGTAATCTGTGGGTTCGTCGTTATCCATGTAGTGCAGCTCCATTAGGCGCTGTTGTAATTTTACAACGTCATCGCTGTGGCCTTCCGGCTCAAGGTCCATGTACTGCGGTTCCGGTTCCGCCATTTGCTGTATCGATTCACCCTGGCCGCCCGCTTCATTGGCGTCCGTCTCGCCGCCGCTCTCCATAGAAGGCTGATCCGCGCCCTCCTGAACGGGGGTCTCGCCGCCCGCCTGGCTTTCGCCTGACGAAGCGCCGTTTTCTCCGCCATCCACTGCCCCGTTTTCAGTGCCGTAGGCCTGCATGCCGTCCGGGACTTGCGTCTCGCCGCCCGCACCGCTCATGTCTACATTCATGCCTTCCGCCACGAGGGAATCCTGCCCGCCGCCGGTCTGGGACTCGGTGAGCTGCCCACCTTCCGCCTGTTGCGCCGGCGGCTGCTGAACCGCCCTGTCGGCGTTTCCGCTTCCGTTAGCCGAAACCGCGACTATAGGCACTGCTATAGCCACCGCAACCACACTCACCACTATGGAAAAACGTTTTTTATTGGCTACCGCGAAGTTGCCGAAAAATCCGGAAAAAAAGGCTTTGAAACTAAAGCCCCGCCCAGCCGCGCCTCTGCTACTATGGGCACTGGTCTTGGGCAGGTTTAGCATCCTCGCGTCTTGTTTTTTAACGAACGAACGCCTGTTGACCGACTTGTCGGAGAGAAGTTTTTGCCCGCGCGCATACGAACTGCGCCCGCTTGCAGTCTTTTTGCCGAATGCGGAAAAGAACGTCCCTATACTTTTTTTATTTGTTGAAACTGAATTTTTAGTCCTCGGTTTATAGCTTAACGAAGGCTTTTTCATACGGTACTCCCTGAGTTTTTTAAACCTTTATGCACCGTATTGTATCATTAAATTAACAGAAAGTAAATAGTTTTTAAGAAATTATTTCATTCCTGTAATATATAGACGGGATGTTTGTTAAAAAAGTTCCGTTATTTTTTGTTCCTATTGTAAGAAATCGGACAGTTCGCTATGCACATACCGCAAACCGAGCCGCGGCCAACATCTTTACAGTGCTCCCTCATGTATACGCTGCATTTCTTCGCGTCCACCATCTCGTCCCGCGATATGCCATCATAATAATCAGTTCCAATGAGCGCGCCCGGCGGGCAGGCTTTTACGCACGCGTTGCAGCCAATACACAGGTTTTTGGCCGCTCCTCCCCCGCCCAGCGGCTTGTTTGTCACAACTGTGCCCAGCCGCACGGCAGGGCCATATTTTTCCGAGAGAAAGAGCGCATTCCGCCCTATGCCTCCCAGCCCGGCCAGGTGCGCGGCGGCTTTGTGCGGGATCAAACCCGCCATCCTCTCGTCCGAAAGGCTTTGCGACGCGGGGATATAGTAAGCGCCGTAGCCCTCCGCATTGAAGAGGAGCGCTATATTGAGCGACGTGTTGTCTATGTAAGCGTTTATCGTCCTGTAATGATGAAAATACAGTATTGTCGGGCCGTTTTTTATACCTTTAACTACCGGCTCGGGCAGCGGAACCATGTAACTAAGGGCATAAGGCATGCCCGTGGCTTTGGAGAGGCTTTCGGGCAGCTCCGCCGTTCCGTAAGAGTCTATGCATTTGTCTTCCAGTATATCCTCATACGTCATCGCCGTCC
>JAVBSU010000082.1:0-3169 GCA_031556555.1 Christensenellaceae bacterium | reverse complement strand
GTCTACATTATCGGCGTTCACAAAGAACGAGCCGGAGTCTATTACTTCGTCGCCGCCTTCTTTGTAGGTCCATCCGTCTTTCTGCATTTTAAGCGTTACGGTGGCAATATAGGCCTGGCCGTACGGGTTTTGAGACATCGTTCCCAGCATCGTGCCGTTCTTTATAGCCTCAAGCACCTTCGCGTCCGTATCGATGCCAACGCCCACTATGCCGGAATACTGCTCTTCCGCGAGGAAGGTAGCGATGGCTACTGTGGGATAGTACGCCGTGCTGATCATGCCGTCTATTTCGTCTCCGCTGGCCGCGAGCACGTCGCCCACAGCCGTCATGGAAGCTTCGGCGCTGTCAACGTCGCCTATTTCCTGAAGAAGCGTAACGTCGGGGTACTTGTCGCAGGCGTCCTTTATGCCCTGGAAGCGCAGCACTGTGTTGGGGTCGCTGAGATCGCCCGAGAAGCCGACGATGTTTCCTTTTTCACCCAGCGCCTTGATAACTTCCTCAGTTCCCATATAAGCGGAATTGTAAACGTCGGTAGCCAGAGTCAGCGTGGATTTTGACGGAAGCTCCGGAGGTCCGCCGACTGTCACTATGGGAATGCCCGCATCCACCATTTTTGTGATCTGCTCGTTACCGGCGACAGCGTTGGACGGCATCATAAGTATGCCATCTACACCTTTAGCTATGAGGGCGTCCAGTATTGCGTTCTGTTCGTTCTGTTCCCAGTTCTGCGGCGTCTGGAATTCCACTTCCGGGATGCCCAGGGCCGCCGCGGCGTCGTTGCTGCCGGGGATCATTGGGTCGAAGTAGGGGTTCACGCCGCCCGCCACAACGGCGAACTGATAATCTTTTTCGGTTTTTCCGTCAACAGGGCCCACAGCCACGCTGCCGACCGCTCCCTCGGCTTCTTCCCGCGCCGGCGCGAACGATACGAGCAGGCCCACGACAAGCACCAAAGCCACCAGGATACTCAACGTCTTTTTCATTTTTTTTCCTCCTCTTATTTGTTTTATTGGTATTATGTTAATACAAAATAGATTTGTACTAATCATCCCAGTATCGCGTCCATCACCCGCGAACTCATTTTTTCGTAATCCTTTTCATTCTGGAGCTCGCCGCATATCTGCCCGTTGCGGAATACAAGAAGCCTGTCCGCCAGCATTATTATTTCGGGCAGGTCGGAAGATATGACGATTATGGACTTGCCGTCCGATGCCATTTCATATATCAGCTTGTGTATCTCGTGCTTTGTCTTTATATCTATGCCCACCGTGGGTTCGTCGAATATTATTATGTCCGGGTCGGTGACGAGCCCTTTCGCTATGCACACCTTCTGCTGGTTTCCGCCGGAAAGGCTGGAAGCCAGGGCGTCCACTGAGCTGGATTTTATCTCCAGCTTCGCGATATAATCTTCCGCGAGCGACTTCTCCTTATCCCTTGAAAGCATTCTCATGTTGTTCATTATTTTATCCAGCACGGTAATGGAGATGTTCGCGCTTATACTGTGTTGCAAAAACAGCCCCTCTTCCTTACGGTTTTCGCTGATGTAGCATATGCTGTGCTTGTAGAGCGCGTTTTCGTAAGAGGGCACCTTAACGTTTTCCCCGCCGAGGTAAAGCCCGCCTCCGGTAACGGGGTCAATGCCTATTACCTCGCGCGCGAGCTCCGTGCGTCCCGCGCCCACAAGGCCGTACCAGCCGAGTATCTCTCCCTTTTTCAGTTGGAACGACTTTGGTATGGCGTTTTCTTTGGAGGCCACGTTTCTGGCTTCCAGCACAACGGGCATATCTTCCTTGTCCCGGGTCTCAAACGTTTCGCGGCTTTCCTTCCGGCCGATCATCCGCTCGATAAGCGTATCCCTGTCAAGCTCGGATATCGGGGTTTCCGCTTCAATATTCTTGCCGTCGCGTATAACAAGGACGGTATCGGCGATCATAAAAAGCTCTTCGAGCTTGTGGCTGACGTATATTATTGCTACGCCCCGGTCCTTTAGGTCCTTTACGGTCTGTAGCAGGATCTCGGCATCCTTGGCTGAAATAGAAGCCGTGGGTTCGTCCAGCAAAAGTATGTGCGCGTTCCGGGACAACGCCCGCGCTATCTCTATCATCTGCTTTTGCCCGGAGCTCAATCCGGCGACGGAGCCGGTGGGCTTAAGGTCCAGCTTGACCATATCAAGATACTTCTTGGCCATCTTGTTCATTTCTTTTTTGTCGACAAGCCCCATGGCTTTGCCGCTTATGCTCTCAAGGAAGATGTTTTCCGCGACTGTAAATGTTGAAATAAGGTGCCTTTCCTGGTGCACAACATTTATTCCGTGACTAAAAGCGATGCTGGGGCTTTTCATCTGGAGCTCACTACCGTCCACCTTAACGGTGCCGCTGTCCGGCAGGAACACGCCGGAAATAATATTTATGAGCGTAGACTTGCCCGCCCCGTTTTCACCGACCAGCCCGAGCACCTCGCCTGCGCGCAAATGCAGCTTTATGTCGTCCAGCGCTTTTACTCCGGGAAAAGTTTTGGTTATATTGTCAAGCTCCAATACGTAAGACGCCGTGTTTCCGTTTGCCATGGTTACGCTTCCTCCTGTCTGCGGTTGGCATACCTCAGCCTGTCGATGGTCACCGCGACGAGTATTATTATTCCGTATATGAGGGTGTTCCAGTAGACGTCAACTTTAAGGTGCACCAGGGAATTTGTTATCAGCGTAAGCACTATCGCGCCGAGTATGGCGCCCGTCACGTTTACTTTTCCGCCCGCGAGCCTTGTGCCGCCGATGAGCGGGGCCGCGAAAGACAGCAGCATCCAGTCGCCCCCGATATTCGGCTGGGCTGCTTCTATCCGCATAACTACGAGCAGGCCGGCCATTGCCGCGATTACGTTCGCTATAATGCTGGACACCATAACTACTTTGAATTTTGAAACGCCGTAGAGCTCCGCCGACTTGCTGTTTGCGCCAAACGCAAGTATCTGCCGCCCTATGTTGAGCTTTAAAAACATGAAGGCCACCAGTACGGCGATCCCCAGCATTATGTAAAAGGAAGTTGGAACTCCCAGAAACCTCGTATTGCCTATATCCAGGAACTCTTTGGGAATGCCGTAAAACGGCGTGCCCTGAGTGATGGTAAGGTTGATCCCGGTAAATATGCTGGTTGTCGCCAGCGTCGTTAGAAA
>JAVBSU010000092.1:0-5838 GCA_031556555.1 Christensenellaceae bacterium | reverse complement strand
CGGTGGGCCTGCTGCTACTCAGGCCTGCGTTCATAAGCCTTTACAGCCTAACGGATTCGTTTTCCGACGCGACAAAAGCCGCCATCTACCAAACGCTGCTGGTATCCGCCGCCATAATGATTTTCCAGGCTGTAAACGTATCGTGCATTGTGGGCGTTTTCCGTGGAGGAGGCGATACGGTTTTTGCCATGTGGCTGGACGTCATAGCGACGTGGGCCATTTCAGTGCCGCTCGGAGCGCTGGGCGGATTGGTGTTCGGCCTGTCCATACCGCTGACTTTCATGCTGCTCCGCTCGGACGAGGTAATCAAGGCGGTTGTGTGCATGGCAAGGTTAAGGGGCGGCAAGTGGCTCAAGAACGTCACGCGGGACGAGTCTGGCCATATGATAGGCGAGGTTGATAAGCTGGGGGCGTAAAGCGGAAGACTGCCTAACTATTCTTTGTTTTTGTACTGCGACGGCGTGACGCCGCACACCTGCTTGAACGTTTTGCTGAAATAAAACTGGTCGGGTATACCCACGAGTTCCGCGACATCCTTTACCGAATAGGAAGGGTCTTTTAGCAATTGCTTGGCCAGCATTATGCGGTGGGTCTTTAAAAAGCGGCCGGGCGAGGTGCCGATATACTTCGCGAATAACTTCGTGAGGTAGGAAAGCGAATAGCCGAGTTTGGAGGCTATGGCCGTAAAGTCGATCTGATCCATGTAGTGCTTTAGCAGGTAGTCTTTAAGCAGTTCCGCCACATGCTCCACGTCGTATTCTTTCTTGCCGATAAGTTCAAATATATCTTCTTTTTCAAGGGCATAGTCTTTTTCCAGTTTGTCCAGCGTTTCTTTGAGTTCGCCGTAGTTGACCGGCTTTAACAGGTAATTTACAGTCCTGTTCTCTATTGCCGACTTCGCGTACGCAAAATCGTCGTGGCCGCTCACGATGATTTTCTTTATCTGCGGGTAATCGCGCGAAAGCCTGTTTATGAGCTCTATGCCGCCCATATCGGGCATGCATATATCCGTTATCACAAGGTCGGGCATCAGCTTTTCGACGTAATCAAGGGCCTCCCTGCCGTCGTAGGCTATGGCCGCGACCTGAAACGCTTCGTTGCATATGGGTATGTTTTTCGCGATATTTTTGGCGATGAGCTTTTCATCCTCAACGACAAGCACGGAAAAATGTTTCAGCTTCACAGTTTGCCTCCAATGATCACCTCGGCGCCGCTCCCGGGCGTGCTTTTTATGTAAAATATCAAATCGTCGGAATAAGTGAGCCGCAGGCGGATGTAAACGTTCAGCAGCCCCATGCCTTTGAGCTCGAGCGATGGCAGCATGTTCGTCTGGTTTATTTCGTCTATAACGCCGTAGAGCTCCTCCAGCTTTTCGTCGGTGAATCCCGGCCCGTTGTCCTTTATGCTCAGCAGCCATATGCGGTCTTCCCTTGAAGCGCTTGTCGTCCCGTACACGGAGATATGCCACGGCGGTTTGGTTTTAGACGTAAATTTTACCGAGTTTTCCACCAGCAGCTGCACGCACAGCTTGGGTATTTTTATATCCTCCATTTCCGGAGGTATGTGCAGGTCATATGAAAGGTCGCCTGCGTACCTTATGAACATGCAGCTCAAGAAATCGTCCGTGTGCGCCATCTCCGCCTTTAGCGGAACCATGGCTTCCTTGTCCGATGAGATGTAGCGGAGGATCCTGGCGGTGGTCTGGCACATTATCATTATTTCCCTGTTCATGCCTTCGTCCGACATCGCCTGTATGGTGGCCAGCGAATTGTACAGAAAATGCGGGTTCATCTGCGATTGCAGCGAAAGCATTCTCGCCTGCATCTCCTGTTTTTTCAGCTCCATCTGCCTGTCGTTCGCATCGTTGAGCCTTGTTTGCAGCAAGTTGAACGCCTTTACGAGCGTGTTTATCTCCATAAGGTTGGAGGGCACGCGTTCGGCTAAAAGCACGCCTTCCGAGGTAAAATCGGCCGTCTTCACCCTGTTGTATATCATGTTGATGGGGCGCGATATGTATTTGGCTATAAGCAGCGAAAGCAGCGTTACTATTGTAACCATTACAAGAATTATGGGGATGAACTGTTTGAAATTTCTCAATACCGACGCGGTAAAGTTCTGCCTTTCCAGCGTGAACACGGTATATATGCCGCTGTAGGGCGAATAATTGTAAATAAGGTATTCTTCGGTGTTGGTATCAGGATTTTCGTACATGAGCTCCCTGTCCTCCGGCCGGTTCTTTATGATGCCGAAGTAAGGCGAGGCCACGCCGCCGCTGCTCAGTGGGTATATCTGATTGCCGTACGCATCGAACAATATTATCCGCTCGCCGTACAGCGGTTTGTAGTAAATGGCGTCGCTTATCACCCTCAGCAGCGACTTTTCCACTTCCACTACCACGTCGCCTTCCCGCGGCAGGCCGGTACCGCGCAAAAACGATATGAAGTGCTTGCCGATGTCCGAAAGATAGTAACGCGATATTTTCGCGTCCTTACCCGTGTAGAAGATAACGCGGTTGGCTCCGGCAGCCCCGACGGCGTCCTCCCATACGTACCTCTCGCCGTCCGCATCGTAAAATTCGTTATTTAGGCCGTAGGCGATGACATTCCCGTCGGGCATGTAAATGTTTATCTGGTAATCGCCCGTGCTCGTGCCTGTCGCGGAATGCAGCAGGCTCTTCAACTGCGCGAACGTTGCGTCGCTGTTGTAGTAGCGGGATAATGTTTCGCTGTCTTCTTCCATCCCGTTTATTTCTTCCAGCGCGGCGCTTATCATTTTTGAATGCACAATGTTGGATGAAATCGCATCCATTTCGTTTATCCTGATATCTATCTTGTCCGAAACCGTCCCCGCACCGGACTCAAGCGCGGGAAAGATGAGCTCGCTTACCTGGTCTGTTATACTACTGTAATAATACATGGAAAAGAGCACTATGAGAAGGCAGAACAGCAGCAAAAAACATATAAAAATAGTGAAAAATATACTGTGGGGCATGAATTTCATGCTGCCATTCCTTCCCGAACGAAGACTCATACTAATCCCAACCTAAAATGCCGTATCTTTGCAGTCTTTTTCCCGCGTTGCGCCGTTGCCGTCCCTTGAGGTCGCTGCCTGCTACGCCTGGGTGCCTGCGCCTTGCATCACGAAAAAAATCCTCACAAACCTTACAGGCATTTCAAATTGGAATTAGTATAACGCTCAAAATTATCCATAATTTAGAGCCGGAATTTACATTCTATTTAACAAATACCGGAGCTAAAATATATATCATAACGAATATACTTTTTCATCCCGAATTTATTTAAGCATAAAACAAAACAATATTATTGGCAAGCAGTTTTAAAGTATCGTATATTTTGGAGGAAGAATATGAATTCGAGAGAACGTGTGCTAAAGGCAGTTAACCACAGCGAAGCGGACAGGGTCCCCATAGCTTTCGGCGGAGTGCACGACAGCATACACAGGAACGGCGAGAAGAAACTTTTTGAATACTACGGTATGGATGACGGGCAAATCGTTATTGAGGACGTTTTCCAGCAAATCGTGTTTCCGGACAAGCGCCTCTTAGAGCGCTTCAAGTCGGACACGACCCCGCTTTTCCCCA
Source organism: Christensenellaceae bacterium (assembly GCA_031556555.1). Taxonomy (GTDB): domain Bacteria; phylum Bacillota; class Clostridia; order Christensenellales; family Christensenellaceae; genus UBA5399. The sequence goes on along the minus strand of JAVBSU010000092.1, from coordinate 2,237 downwards.
AAAACCCCACAGGTTACGTGCAGGAAATTTTGGACGAGGGCGACAACCTCATTTACTACGACAGCCTGGGCACAAAATACCGTTGCCCCAAAGACGGCGGCCTGTATTTCGACTTCGCAAAGTGCGCGCTGGAGGATTATACCTACGAAGAGCTGGAAAAGTGGAACATGCCCGACCCCAAAGACCCCGCGCGCGTTGCGGGCCTTAAAGAGGAAGCGAAGAACCTTTACGAAAACACGGATAAGGCAATAATCATGTACAGCCCTTACTGGGGCGTGTTCGAGCAGATATACGCCCTTCGGAGCATTGAGCAGATGTACATGGATATGGGCATGGACGTAAAGTCCATAGAGCTCATGGCGCAGAAAATACTCGATTTTTATTTGGAATACTGGCCTTTCTGCCTTAAGGAAGTGGGCGAATACGTGCAGGTCGTGGTCATAAGCGACGACCTTGGAAGCGAGAGCGGCCCGCTTTTCAACCCCAAGCTCTACCGCGAAGTGTTCAAGCCGCGTCACAGGCAGCTTGTGGATGCGATAAAGAAGCATACGGACGCGAAAGTATACTACCACGGCTGCGGCAGCATGCGGGAGTTTATTCCCGACCTCATCGACATAGGCGTGGACATATTAAACCCCGTCCAGGTACAGGCGGTGGGCATGGACAGCGCCGGGCTCAAGAAGGAATACGGCCGTGACCTCACTTTCTGGGGCGGCGGGGCCAGCCCGGTCATCCTTTCGCAGGGCAGCGTCAGCGACGTTATAGAGGAAACAAAGCGCAACGTCTTAAACTTCAAACCGGGAGGCGGCTTTGTGTTCGCGTCCGTGCACAATTTGCAGGGCGATTCGCCCGCCCAAAATGTTGAAGCTTTCTTTGACACCTGCATAAAGTACGGAGTTTATTAATGCGAAATCATTTTAACCGGCAATGCCGGTAATAAAACAACTGTAAAACAGGAGGACTGTAATGAAAAGGTTATTAATTGTATTGTTGGTCGCCGTATTCGCTATAGGAGCGGTTATGAGTATGGCGGCGGCGCCCGTTCTTGACGACGCGTCCGGCGAAGGCCAGCCGTGGAGGATGGCCATGGTCACCAAGGACAACGTAAACGCCTGGTTTGTGCGTACTGAAGAAGGTGTTAAGCAGTTTGCGGAGGATACAGGCGTAGACGCTTTCCAGGTGGGCCCCGAAGAGATAGACGCGGCGCTCCAGGTGCAGGTCGTTGAGGACCTCATCGCCCAGGATCTCGACGCCATCTGCATCTACCCCATAGACCCGACGACACTCGAGCCGGTGCTGGCCAAAGCCATGGACGCGGGCATACCCGTTTTCACGCAGGAAGCCACCACACAGGAAAGCAAAACCTACGACCTTGAGCCTTTTGACCCCTACGGCTACGGCGCGGCCCTTATGGATACGCTGGCCGAGCAGATGGGCGGAGAAGGCCAGTACTGCACCATGGTTTCCTGGCTGACAAACGTATCCCACAACCAGTGGGCGGACGGCGCTGTGCAGCGCGCGGAAGAAGCGTACCCCGACATCACGCTCATCGAAGGCTCGGACGCCCGCGTGGAATCTGAAGACAACCTTGAGCGCTCCTACGAGAAAGCCAAGGAAATGCTCAAAAAGTACCCCGACCTTAAAGGCTTTATCGGCACTTCCTCCAACGACGTACCCGGCATCTGCCGCGCCATAGAGGAACTTGGCCTTTCGGGCAAAGTGTTTGCGGTTGGTACCGGCCTCCCAAGCATGTGCGAAGACTACTACTTAAACGGCACGCTCCAGACAGCCTACCTCTGGGATCCGGCGATGTCCATATACGCGCTCATGATGTTCGGTAAGGAATACCTTGACGGCAATGAGATAAAAGCGGGCATGGATCTTGGCATAGAGGGCTTCAACAGCCTGGTAGACGATCCTAATGACCCCACGCTGTTCTACGGCCAGGGCTGGATAGAGATAAACAAGGACAACTACGACAGCCTGGGATTCTGGTTCTAATCTCTAAAATCGCAATTGATGGCATAGCTTTGACGGTAAATGGATGGGGCGCAACGCCCCATCCATTTACAAAATCAGTATTCATGGGGGACGGTCATGCAAGATGCAATAAGGCTGAAAGCCGAAAATGTAAGCAAGTCTTTCGGCGGCATACACGCGTTAAAGGGCGTGGACCTTGAAATAAAAAAGGGCGAGATACACTGCCTGGCCGGTGAAAACGGCTGTGGCAAATCCAC
>JAVBSU010000149.1:0-9745 GCA_031556555.1 Christensenellaceae bacterium | reverse complement strand
AGGTGTAATCTCCCACCTTGCCTTCCGCGCCCGTCATCCTTTTGAGTTCCCGGTCGTGGAAAACTACTACCCTGCCGTCTTTCGTGAGCTTTATATCCAATTCGACCGCGTATCCCATAGCAATCGCGTTGCGTATCGACTTTAAGGAGTTTTCGGGGGCATGTTCGCCGTGCAGCCCCCTGTGCGCGTACTTGTAATCCTTAAGCCATGATTTTTCTTTCATGGGCTCGACGACGCGCACGTACAAACGCGCGGCCGCGCGCCCCAGGGCAAGGATCCCCCCCACAATACATAAAGATATCCCCATCAATCAGTCCTTTAATCCTTCCTCAAGTATTATTCCAGGTCTTCTATCCTGCGCACGCTCGTGTGCCGTATAGGAACCCACTCGGTTTTGGGCCGCACCAGCGCGGCGAACGCCACCATCATTGTCGTAAACATATACACCGGATAGCAGAAGATCGACCTAATCATGCTTTTCACATCCCGTTTTTCCAGCTTCAGCGTCAAATACGCCACCAGCATTGCGCCCCCCCACATTGCCGCGGCTCCGGCCAGTATCAGGGGGAGGGCGTACGGCTGCAATTCGGGCGTCATCGTGAGTGTTATTATCGTAAGCACGTTCAGCGGGATCGCGAGCCCCGTCGTTACCATCAGCAGAAGGTACCAGGCCAGATCCAGCGCTTTTAAGTTGCCCCCCGCCACGGACTTTACTATAGGCCTCATGCACAGGCGTATGCACTGCAGCCCACCCACTATCCAGCGCAGCCGCTGCTTCATCGAAACGCCGAACGAAGTTGGCTGTTCGTCGTAAAACCGCGCAGCCCGTGCCGGTATTATTTTATAACCCTCCAGGATCTTGCCTATTGAAAACTCCATGTCCTCCGCGATCGACTGCGTATGCCATTCGCCGCCCAGCATAGCGGTCTTAAAGGCGAACCCCGTTCCCCCGACCAGGCTTGAGAGGCCCATTATATGGCGCGGGTGGTGGTAAAAGCGCTGCATCATAAGCCAGTAGACGGAATATGCCTCGCTTAACCACGAATCGTGGATGTTTTTCGTGTCCCGGTAACCCTGCGCCGCGTCAGCTCCCGAGCACAGCGCACTGTTCATCTCCGTGAGAAAATCGCGTGAAACCAGGTTATCCGCGTCGAACACGCACATGGCGTCGTACTTGCCCTCATATCCTCTGAGAATGTGGTTTATCCCGTACTCAAGCGCGTAGCCTTTGCCCCGCCGCCCAGGGTCGTTCCGCACGAAAACCGTGGCGCCTTCCCGCTCCGCCGCTTTCGCGGTATCGTCAGTGCAGTTGTCAGCCACCACGAAAACATGGTGTTCGCCTATGTAATCCTGTTTTTTCAGGCTTTTAAGCAGGTTGCCTATCACGCCTTCCTCGTTCCGCGCGCAAATTATGACCGCGAAGCTATGCAGCCTGTCCTCGATCCGCACCAGCGCTTTGGGCTTTTTTAAGCCCACCAGCGCGCTTATAAACATCCATATCATGAGCGGCGCTGAAAAGACTCCAAGTATTATTGCCAGCCATTTCGCCACTTCCAAAAAAACGTCCATAGCACCTCACTGTTTCCGTTATTAATACTATATCGGAAAAATCGAAAAAATTGATTAAGGAATTGTTAATATAATCTTTCTTTAGAGCAAATTTGCTTGGAGCAGCTGTAAAGGAGGCGAGCCAAGATTTTGATATGCAAGGCAGCGGAGCGCAATTCAAGCGGCGCTAACGCGGCATAGCGGAATTTTGGCCGCTGAACTACAGTCTGCGGAAAGTCAATTTTCTCTAAGCCAAAAGCACGCCCGCAATCACGAGGCGTGCCGGACAAGCGTCTTGGAACGCGGTGTTTGCCCACGATTTTACGTGGGCCTGGGACTTCCTTCAGAGTGTCGAGCAGGCTTATACCAGCCCCCGCATATAGGAAGCGTAGGCGGCGAAAGCAATACCCGGCTCCTCCAGCGAGAGGTCCCAGCGCTTCACCCATTCAAGCGAGTAGTAGCCGTCGTAGCCAATTTCCATAAGCCGTTCCACACACTCCTTAACAGGCAGGTCGCCGTAGCCTAGAAGCGCGTACCTGAGCTTGCCGTTCTCGATTTTGGAATCCTTAAGGTGTACGTGCCTTATTAGGTCTCCGAGAGTGTTAAGAGTGAATTCCGGCGTCTCCCCAAAGTAACGGTACGGGTGGTGGATATCGAAGAGCACGCCTATGTTCCCTTCGCCCGCCCGGTCGATAAGCTTTGCCAGCCTGGTCGAATTGGCAAAGTAGCCGTTCGTTTCCACTAGGACATCAACATTCCTTCCGCCGGCGTACACCGCCGCCTCTCTAAGGCGCTCGGCTATATACGGTTCGTCCAGCTGGCCGCTCTGCTCGGGGCCGTAATCGGCCAATACGCGCACATATCTTATTCCCATGCGCGAAGCGGCGTCAACGTAATCGCGCGCCTTTTGGGCAGTCTGCTCCTCCATGTTCTTGTCGTGCAGGTAGCAGGCGGAAGTCAGGCAGGGTATTTCCAGCCCTTTCGACAGGAGCAGTTCCTTTGTGGCCGGTGCGTTTTCAGGCGAAAACTGCGGTATTTTAGAACCGTCCAGTTCATTTCCTACTCCCCTTATTTCTATCCCGTCGTAGCCTAAGTCGCGGGCTGTGGAAATTATATCCGCAAAACTCCACTCCGGGCATCCCAATGTGGAAAATGAAAGCTTCATAAGATTACTCTCCTTTGCCGCCCCGCGCCTTTTTATGACGGGGCGTTTGTATTGATTTTATCACAGGGAGGCTTTATGAGTCCACACCAATTTGCAAGTAAGCTTTTTTAATGATATTTGACAAATCATAGCTTATGAAGTAGGCTGTAATTGGCTGGTTAGTAATATTCTGTAGCGGTTATATTATTAATTATAAAAGTCAAATATGTTGAAAAAACTTGGTTTGCCGTTATGTCTATGGGGAAGGGGAATATGATATATGAGTAATGAGAATGAAGTTCTTGAATTTGACTGGAATACGCTGGGCGACGTTCAAGTCGGCCGGGGAAGCCTTGGGCAGGACATGCCTGTTGTTGTATACAGGCTTATGCAGTTTACGCTCAAGGCTGTTCTCAGTAAAAAATTCGGCGAAGAGGAAGCTTGCGGCCTTCTGCGTGACGCGGGGCGCACGGCGGGCGTGGCTTTTGCCAAGAACGTGCTGGATACCACCGGAGAGCTCGACTTTTTTATCACCGACCTTAAAAACAAGCTCCGGGAATTTAAAATAGGCATACTGCGCGTGGAGGAAGCGGACGCGGAAAATATGTCGTTCATACTTACGGTCTCCGAAGACCTCGACTGTTCCGGCCTGCCCGTTTCAGGCGATACTGTGTGCGACTATGACGAAGGCTTCATAGCGGGCATACTGGAGACTTACACGAACGTGGCTTTTAATGTGAAAGAGATCGATTGCTGGGCCACGGGAGACCGCACCTGCCGGTTTGAAGCAAAAGCAAAATAAAGTAACTTTATGAACGAGGACGATACTAAACTTTTAGCTGAAATAGATGCATTCCTGGACTCTTTGCTGGCAGGCGGTAAAAATGCCGGCTTGGAGTTGTCCGGCGCGTCTTCGCCTTTTTACGGCATCATAGAAAAACTTAACCTTCTGAAGGCGTATTTAGCCGAAATGTCTTCATTCGCGGCGGATATATCCAACGGCAGGCTCTACGGCGATACGCCGGACAGGCACAACCATTTTTGCGGCCCCTTAAAGCAGCTGAGGGCCAATTTAAGTTCGCTTTCCTACGATATCGGCGAGCTTTTAAAAGGAAACATGGCGGCTAAAATCGAAGTTGATGAAGAAAACGTCCTTTACAAGTGCTACAACAGCCTGGTGGATCACTTTGCAGGCATTTCAGGCGTATCTGGCCTGCAGGCCGAAAGCGCCGCGAACGGCAGCGGTTCGCTTAACAGTTGGCAGTACCACAGCCTGATCACCGCCATAAATAAGATCGACACCATTTTTATGCTTGTTGACGTGGACGGCGGCATAGTCTACGCTAACAAGCTCGCGGTTAAGTTCCTAAACGGCCGCACAAATCTTCACGACGGGCAGGGCGCGGACGGCAACGACGCCGTCTTACACGCAATCGAACAGAACAGCCGTTCGTCCGTTTTTCCCATCACAAGGGAAATATTCGATAAAAACTCCGGCCTTTGGTATAAAATAACGACCTACTCCTTCAACCTCGCCAATGTTCAGAATTACTTTCTCCATATACTGGACGACATCAGCGATTTCAAAAAGACGGAAGAGTACCTTATAGCAAAAGCCGATATAGACTTATTGACCGGGACGTTCACAAGGCGCGCGGGACTGAGCATTTTAAACAAGCTCTCGGCAGAAGGCGGCGGGCCTCACTGCCTGACCATGCTGGACATCGACGGGCTCAAATACGTCAACGATACGTACGGCCACATGGAAGGCGACGAGTATATAAAAATAGTCGCCGAAATACTTAAAACTTCCGTCCGCGCGACAGAGGCTGTTATAAGGTACGGCGGCGACGAATTCCTTGTGCTTTTCAAAAACTGCGCGCCGGAACTCGCGGAAAAGATAATGAGCCGCATGCAGGGCAGGCTGGGCGAGATGAACAGTAAAAAAATGAAGCCCTATACCCTGTCCTTCAGCTACGGAACCAGGCCTTTTGGCAAGGACTCCCCCATCGGCCTTGGCGAGCTTATCAGCACTGTCGACGAGGACATGTACAACGACAAAAAAAACAAACCCGGCGCTTGCCGCACTACGTAATGATATGAGAGGTAGCATAAATGTTGCGAGCAAAAGAACTTGGCTGTGTGCTGTTGGCTTCCGGAAACAAAGATATCTTCGGCAACAACAACCTGTTGGCGCGGTTTCGCGGCAAAACGCTTATTGACAATGTTTTTGACGCCACACCGCCCCATCTCTTCACAAGGATCTCGGTAGTAACGGATAGTGAGGAAATAGGCAAGAGGGCGGCCGGCTGCGGTTATGACTCGGTGCATAACGCCCACCCCGAGTATGGCTTGGGACACACCATACAGCTCGGGCTTTCGGCCATGGACCTCACCGGCGCCTGCATGTTCATAATGTGCAACCGCCCGGATATAAGTAAGTACGCCGTTTCCGAGATGGCGGGCGCATACGTCGGCGGCATAGCCGTAATAGGCGGTTCGGGTGGCCTCCAGAGCCCGGTGATTTTCCCCAAGTCCCTTTACGGGGAACTGCTCTTTTTAAAACAGGGCCAATCCTACATGGATGTGATAGACCGGCACCGCCAGCTTGTGGTTGCCTACAACATCGAAAGGCCCAATAACCTTCCGCGCATAAAGCGCCATGAAGACAACAAGCACCTGGATTCAATAAAGAATTTTTTTGTTGTGGGTTCGAAAGACAGCGGCAAGACGACGCTACTCGGTTTCGCCATAGACCTTGCCGGAACCCCGGTGACCGGTTTTTTGACCCGCCCTTACGACATTGAAGGCCACAAAGCCGGGCACTACATGCATTCCCTCTCCCCCCTCACGGACAACGGCCACAACGACAAGGCGATTTCAGTGCGGATAGACGCCAATGTGAGCATACCTGTCGTGCGCACCTTCGATTACTTCGGCAGCATGTACCTTGAACGCGCGCTCGATGACGGCATGCCCGTTATACTCATGGATGAGCTCGGAGCCATAGAGCAGCAGGCAGGCCGCTTCACCGCGGCCATAGAAAAATGCCTGGACAGCGACAAGCCGGTGATAGGCAGCATGATGGACGCGCCCGCCGAGTGGCTCGCACGCATAAAGGAACGCGATGACACGCTTGTAAGGAATGTTTCGGAGGCCAACCGGGATGATGTTTTGAACGAAGCGCTATACTTTCTGCGCAAACACAAAAAGCTGTTTGAGCAAAAATGACGCGCGTATTATAAAACTGCGTAATCCCTATGCCTAATTTTTTAGGGCATGGGCCGCGATAAAACGGCGTTGTCCTTAGGATCTTAGCGTAAGGGCAGAAGATGCATCTTCAAAAATAATAAAAGTGGCTTTTTCGCTAAGACCGCCCTTTTTATTTTTCACATTTATTCCAGTATTATTTGGCGTTTCCAGAACTATTTCATTTTAAATTGCCACGGTACTTGACACCTGTGCGCGCAGATGGTATTTTAAGAATATAACCGATTACATTTCTGTTTTTTTTCACAGTAACTGCGGAAGTAAGATGGCGGCCCGCGCTACGGCGCGGGGCAAGGCGAGAAGCACCCAATAAGCTCGTATATTAGGGACGTCTCATACTAAAATTTTCCATGAAAAAGGAGATTTAAAATGGCAAAAGGACAGTTAATCAACTCAAAAAACGTAAAACCCCTCGTGTGTGACGAGACTTACTCCTCAAAGTACCTGACCGGGGAAGACCTCGCGGGCGCGCCCTGCGTCAACATAAACGAAGGCACATTGGTCGCCGGCGGGCGTACAGCGGGCGGAACGCATGACGAGACCGAGATTTACTACATAGTTTCTGGTAGCGGCGACGTATGGCTGGACGATGACTGCTACAATGTCGTTCCCGGCGACTTCCTCATAATCCCCCCGGGAGTTTTCCACTGGATAGACAACACGAAGAGCAGCGAGCCTTTCGTTCTCATGACCTTCTGGGAAAAGCAGGAGTACAACGGCGTTTACTTTGAGCGCAAAAAGGCCTGGGGCAAGTCTTACAAAACCATAGACGAAGATTAATCGGGAGGCGGGTATGAACATAGATCTTACTGGAAGGTGCGCGGTGGTCACCGGCGGTTACGGTGCCATTGGCGCGGCGATGTGCGAATATTACGTGGACAGCGGCGCGAGCGTTGTCGTTGTCGGCAGGAATAAGGAAAAAGGCGGAGAATTCGCCGAATCCCTGCGCGCCAGGGGCAAGGACGCCGTATATTTATACGGTGACGTGTCCAGCAAAGAGAGCATGGAAGAGCTCGCCGCGAAGTCCATAGAAAAGTACGGCAAAATAGACATCCTTGTCAATAACGCGGGCATAAACGTGGGTGCGGAAGGGCGCGGGCCGATATTCGAGTTCAACGACAACGACTGGCACAACATCATAAACACGGATCTGAACGGCGTCTATTACTGCTCGAAACCCGTAATAAAGAATATGGTGGAAAACAAGTACGGCAGGATCATAAACGTATCTTCCATCGTGGGCGAGGTGCCGCTTAGGAACCAATGCGCTTTCGCCGCGGCCAAGGCGGCTGTTTTAAACCTCACCAAGGCCATGGCGATAGAACTTGCGCCCTACGGCATACTCGTAAACGCCATCTGCCCCGGTTCGATAATGTTCGAGGGCACGCGCGCGCTGTTTTACGCGGACAAGGAAAAGGCCGACCGCATGATGTCCCACATCCCGCTTGGAAGGCCGGGCGAACCGCACGAAATCGCGGGTACGACCATACTTCTCTCTTCGGATGAGATAACTTACATGACAGGCAATATAGTTACGATAGACGGCGGCTGGATATGCGGCTTCGCGCGTGATTTTTAAGGAGGGGTTATGAAAGCATTGGTAGCAGTGGAGCCGGGAAAGCTCGAATTCAGGGAAGTTCCGGTTCCTGAAGTTGGACCTTACGACGTCCTCTCAAAAGTTTCTTACGTAGGTATTTGCGGAACGGATGTCGCGCTCATGACGGGCAACACTTCCTTTGTGGAATCCGGCCAGGCTCGTTACCCCATAAGGCTGGGGCACGAGTGGTCGGGCATAGTTGAAAAAGTGGGCAGCGAAGTAAAGCACGTCGTGCCGGGCGATCACATCATAGCGGACGACGGCGTGCCCTGCGGCAACTGCGAGGCCTGTTTCGCCGGAGACTTCGGCGCCTGCCAGGATACGAAGTCGGTAGGCACCGTGGGAGACCATTGGCCGGGCGCTTTCGCCGACTACATGCTCATGCCCGGGCGGCTTGTCCACAAAATCGGGAAAATGGACATGGCCGAGGCGGCGCTAATAGAACCCGCCTGCATAGCCCTCTACGGCATAAAGAAGAGCGGGGCTTCGCTGGGCGATACGGTAATGATAATAGGGACCGGCCCTATCGGGCTTGCGGGAGTGGGCATAACCCACGCCATGGGGACGCGCGTCATCCTTGTCGGACGGCGCGATTCCAAGCTTAAATACGGGAAAACCATGGGCGCGGACATACTTTTGAACTCCGCCACCCAGAACATCGAGGAAGAGCTCAAAAAGCTGCTGCCCGAAAGCAACGGCAAGGTGGACGCGATAGTCGAGACGTCCGGCAACGCCGAGATAATGATGCAGACGAGCAACTTCATAAAGAGGGGCAGGAATGTCGCGCTCGTGGGCTTCTACGAGAAAAAACTCAACGGCTTCGACATTGACGCCTTTGTGATGCCCGATGTGAACATAATGGGTTCGGCGGGAACGGTCGGCACGATCCCTGTGATCACCAACCTCTTAAACATGGGTAAGCTCTCGCTGAAACCGCTTATATCCAAGATTTACCCCTTCAGCCAGGCAATAGAAGCTTTCGACCACGTCGTCAAGAACGACGGCGACAGGATAAAAGTCCTGGTAAAAATGGACGACTGACGGCTGTATGAAAATAAACTTATCAGGAAAGACTGCCATCATAACGGGCGGTATTGGTTGCATAGGGATGGCGACAGCCCGCGCAATGGCGGAGTGCGGCGCTAACATCGTTATCACCGACAGGACGGATCAAAACGCCGTGGAGTGCGTGAACGAGCTTAAAGATTTCGGCGTGGACGCCATGTACCTGAAGGTGGACGTCACGGACCAGGAAGCCTGCGCGCGTTCCGTTTACAACACGGCGGAGCGCTACGGCAGCCTGGATATACTCATGAACAACGCGGGCTACAATACTCCGCCCAATTTAAGGGTTCCCATATTCGACTTGAGTGAAGAAGAATGGCTGCGCACCGTCGACATAAACATAAACGGCATTTACTACATGACAAAACCAGCCTCAAAGGTTATGTCGAAGCAGAAATGCGGGGCGATAATAAATATAAGCTCCATAACCGCATTGGTGCCGCTACGGAACCAGCAGGGGTACGCCGCGAGTAAGGCGGCCATAGCAAACCTTACAAAAGCCATGGCGATTGAGCTCGCGGAGTATGGGATAAGGGTAAACGGCATAGTGCCTGGTTCAATAATGAACCCCCGCTTAAGGGACTCCTTTTACGCGGATCCCGCCACGACCGGGCGCATGCTCGCGAACATAGCGCTGAAAAGGCCGGGCAGGCCGGACGAAATCGCAAGTGTGGCACGGTTCTTAGCGTGCGATGAAGCTTCTTACATGACAGGCAACATAATGATAGTGGACGGCGGCTGGATAACGGGCGATATCGTGGCCGATCCGCCGTAATCCGCCGGAGGCGGCCTTATGACCAAGAAAAAAGTAACCATATATGATGTGGCGAAACAACTCAATATATCCACGGCAACGGTCAACCGGGTCATAAATAACAAGGACAAGGTGAGCGAGAAAACCCGCGCGCGCGTTAAAAAAGCAATACGCGAGATGGGCTACACTCCCAGCAGGACGGCTGCGGCGCTTTCCCGCAAACCCATAAACATAGACACCATAATAAGCAACAGCATACTCGCTTTTTCCGATACGGTGTATGATGGCGCGCGCAAAGCCTACCGGGCCCTTTTAGACTTCAACATGCATGGCCACATACACAAGATAGGCAACGGCACGCACAGCG
>JAVBSU010000131.1:0-12976 GCA_031556555.1 Christensenellaceae bacterium | reverse complement strand
CCAAAAAAAGAGGTAAAACTATGGATATACGATACACGCCCATGAAAAAACGCGTACTATCCTGGCTGATCGATTACCTTGTCATATTGGCGTATATGGGAATACTGCTGGCAGTGAGCCTGTCGGTTTATTTTGGGGTTTTAGGCTACGTGCCAACGTATGATGAAACGGGCATGAATCTTATTTCACTTGCCCTGATCCTGCCTGTAATGGCATATTTCATTATAACTGAAGCCGGTAAGCGGCACGCCTCGCTGGGCAAAAGAAAAATGAAATTGTCCGTCGCATCCGTCCGTTCCGGAGCCCCCGGGTTTTGGCGGGTGTTTGCCCGCAACGTTGTAAAGTTCATTCCGTGGCAGGCGGCCCACATGATGATTTTCAACGGTTTTGCGAACAACTGGGATGTGACGCCCTATTTCATAGTTCTTGCGCTCGTGTGCTACGGCCTGCTCGCCCTTTATTTACTGCTCATTTTTATCAGGAAGGATCACCGGGGCCTGCACGATTTACTGGCCGGAACAGTTGTCGTGCAAAACTGAGCGGCAAATGTTGCAAAGGCTTATTTCAAATTCGCTATAGCGGCGCGTTCCGCCGCGAGACCGGCTTCGTACATTCCCATAAATTTCGCGAATCCCCGCACGTCCGCTTCGTCCGGCTCCACCGTCATGCCTTTGTTGTTCCCGAACACCTTGTTCTTGAGGTAGGATTCAAGCGTCTCGCCTTCAGCTTTGTTGATCCGGTACGCCGCCAGCAGCGCAATGCCCCACGCGCCGCCTTCCCCGGCGGATTCCATTACGGACACCGGAGCGTTAAGCGCCGCGGCCATAAGGTTCTGGCCCACGCCTTCCGTCCGGAAAAAGCCGCCGTGCCCCAGCAGCGCGTCCACCACGACATTCTCGTTTTCCGTCAGTATGTCCATGCCCAGCTTGAGCGTCCCCATGGCGGAGAAAATGAGCGTGCGCATAAAGTTTGCGAGGTTAAAGCTGCTGTCCGGCATGCGGACGAACAGCGGGCGCCCCTCGTCCGTCTTTGTGATGGGTTCGCCCGCGTAATAGTTGTACGCGGCCATGCCGCCGCCCGCCGCGTCCGCGTCCATCGCCTTTTTGTACAGTGTTTCGTAGAATTTATCTTTATTCACATCCACGCCGAAAGCATCCGTTGTTTCCCTTAAAATCCGCATCCACGCGTCCAGGTCGGACGTGAAGTTGTTGCAGTGCACCATGGCCACCGGCTTGCCCGCCGGGGTCGTTACCATGTCTATTTCAGTGTACATGCGGCTGAGGTCCTTTTCCAGGACCAGCATTGCGAAGACGGACGTGCCCGCCGAAATATTGCCCGTGCGTTCGGCCACGCTGTTTGTAGCCACCATGCCCGTTCCCGCGTCGCCTTCTGGCGGGCAGAGGGGTATGCCGGCCTTGAGATTGCCCGTCGGGTCTATAAGCTTAGCGCCCTCTTCCGTGAGCACGCCGGCGCCCTGTCCCGCGTCCAGCACGCGCGGCATTATGTCTTTTAACGGCCGCGAGAAAGCGGAATCCTTTACCAGCTTATCAAACTGGCACACCATTTTTTCGTTGTAGGAATTTATCCGGCTGTCTATGGGGAACATGCCCGACGCTTCGCCCACTCCAATCACCTTTTCACCCGTCAGCTTCCAGTGGACATAGCCTGAAAGGGTTGTAAGGAAAGCGACGTCCTTAACGTGCGGCTCGCCGTTCAGAATGGCCTGGTATAGGTGCGCTATGCTCCAGCGCTGCGGGATGTTGAACTGGAAGAGTTCGGACAATTCCCCGGCGGCTTGCTCCGTCATAGTGTTGCGCCACGTCCTGAATCCGGCAAGCTGTCCGCCGCCGCCGTCAAAGGGCAGGTAGCCGTGCATCATAGCGGAGATGCCTATCGCGCCCGGCCTGGCCAACGCCGCGCCATACTTCGCGCTGAATTCGCCGTTGAGCGCGCTGTAGCAGGCCCTGAGCCCCTTCCATACTTCCTCCATGGAATACGTCCATATCCCGTCCACAAACTGGTTTTCCCATTCGTAGCCCCCGCTGCAAAGCGGCGCGTGATGCTCGTCTATAAGCACCGCCTTTATCCTTGTAGACCCCAGTTCTATACCCAGGACCGTTTTTTCAACCGCTATACCGGCATTGTTCATAGAAATACCTCCTTACACATTAAACTTCGCCCACACGGGGAAGGTTTCGCTCTTATAGATATATCATATCCCCGCTCATTACGGCAGTCAAGCCCGCTCCCAATATTCCGAAGTAAGCCGACGCAAAAAGTCCGCGAACCGATGTATGCGGTCCGCGGACTTGCCCGTAGCGTTTGGATTCAACTTTTTGTCTTCACTCCATCACAAACTGCGCGTCCTCAAACTTTGAGTTAACGCCGTACCAATTCCCCGCTGCGTCCACAAGGATAAACCTGTAGGGCACGGATTCGCCCGGCTGTATCCCTGTGCCGCTGGGTATTTTGTACGTCATGGCGGGCGAGGTTGTGCCGTCCCCCGTAAACTGCGGCTTCTGGCCGTCGATCCAGGCGTAAAGTACGTTCACGTTGTGGTTGGCCTGCACGGTTATTTTGACCGTATCATCCGGCCAGACGTTTACCGAGGCCCCGGCCTGTGCGCCGGGGTCGTCCGAACTCAGCGTAACCGTCGCGTCTATCGGCTTGTAGAAGTATATCCTGTTTTTGACGTCGGGGCTGTTGTTGTCCTTCCTTATGACGATGTCTCCGTCTTTAATTGTAAACGCAAACTGGACTTCGGCCGTGTCTGTGATCATGTCGCCGTACTTGGGCATGTAGCTCAGTGTGTACTCCGTCGCGGCGGGCCAGTTTTTATTTTCCACCTGCTTTTTGCTTATCCTGGGCGTTTGCCCGGCAATGCTGGCGCTTATGTTTCCGCCGCTCACCTCATGGCTGGCCGTGAATTTGATTTTTATCACGTCGCCGTTCTTGGCGAAGACAGAGCCGTCCACGCTGTTGGTGGAGCTTATGCTTATGTTGGCTATCTTAAGGTCGCCTTCGTACCTTAACGGCTCGCCCTTTTTGCCGTTGGTTCTGTCTTTTTCGGTTCCTGTCACGCGCGCGTTGCCCGACCAATCGTCCACGTTGAACCTCACAGGCACGATCTGGCCGTCTTTGAGGTCTCCCGGCTGAATTTTATACGAAGCCGCAAAGTTGATGTTGTCGTCCGTGTTAAACTTTACGGGCTGGCCCGCTATGGAGCCACCTGTGACGTACACCGTATGGTTGGTGGAGAATTTAACGACGACCATCTCATAGTCTCTGACAACGGTCAGCGGGTTCTCCTCGTTTTTGCTGTATATCGTGAGGTTGCGCACGGCTATGGGCTCAAAGTATGTTATTGTGGGGAGGCCGGTGGACTCGTTCGTTATCGTCACCGGGTAGCCGGTCGCAAGGTCGGTCGCCATCGCCCAGAAACTCAGCTGCGTCTGGTCCTTAAAGCTGGTGGGCCCGGGCGAATACGTTGCCGTCCAGTGCATATTGTCGCCGCTCTGGCTTTGCGCTATAACGTCAACGCCGCCTATCGTGGCGCCGTCCACAACTGCGGGGTGTTCGGTAGTAAAGGAGAGGGTTATCGTGTCGCCCGATACTACGTAGTTGGGATCGGCGCTGTTGTCGGAATAGTATTTTATATCCGTCACAGCCATGGGCGCGTAGTAAGTTACAGCCGGCGCGTCCGCCTGCGTAAGCGTCACAGTGGAGCCGTACTCATCGGCAAGCGTCACGTTGAACGTTATTTGAGCGCCGTCCTGAATGTTCTCAGTGTCGTACAACAGGCGCGTTCCCACAATGTGCGAGCCGCCGGCCATCCTCCAGCTGGGTTCCTTGCCCTCTATATCAGAGCTCACCACTGTAAGGGGGCGGTCCGCCACTATATCGAGGTAGAGCTGGTCGCCGTCAGCCGCGTACTGCTGGCGGACATCCGAACCCCGGGGCGTCGCGTAGAAATCAACCGACTCGACGGCGTCCGGCAGGGCCGCTACGTAGGTAACGGGCGGTGCGTTATCCTGGGTGAGCGCGATCTTATTGCCCGCCTGGTCTTTCAGTACGACATAGAAGGGAATGGGGTCGCCGTTCTGGAGCCCTGACGTGTTAGAAAACAGTACAGCGCCCCTTATCGTCGTGCCGCCGTTGGCCTTGCTCCACGTGGCGGGCTTGTTGTCTATGCTCGACTGGCTTTCGTAAATCTTAAGAGGCGAATCAGCCGTTATAGTAAGCACTAGCTTGTCTCCCCGTATGGCGGAGTTTTTCATCTGTCCGCTGCCGTCCTCCGCGTAAAACTCGACGGATGTTATGGTAGCCGCGGGTTTTGCTTCCTGCTGCTCCACTGTGGGCTCAGGCGCCGGTTCGGGCGTGGGCTCGGGGGGAGCGGGTTCAGGTGTTGGCTCGGGTGTTGGCTCAGGCTCGGGCTCGGGTTCGGGTTCAGGTTCAGGCTCGGGCGCTGGCTCGGGCATGGGTTCCGGCTCAGGCTCGGGTTCCGGTTCGGGAACAGGCTCAGGTTCAGGCTCGGGCGGCGCGTCCGAATAGACTATGCTCGCCTTGTAAAGCGTCAGCGTGCCGTTATCGTTGCTTAATTCTATGACGGGCTTGTCGTAATCGCTGACCACAACGTCCTGGAAGGTTTCGACTGTCGCCTGGTCATAGTCCGTCACCGCAAAGTAGTAAGTGTAGGTTTGAGTATCCTGATCGAATGGGGAGTAAAGCGTGTACTCGGGTTCGGGCGGGGGAACGTCGCTTTCGTCCCCTTCGCCGTTTTCGCCGCCTTCTTCACCGCCGTCTTCACCGCCGTCTTCCGGCTGGGCTTCATCTTCGGGCGGGGCTTCGTCTTCTGGAGGCGCTTCCTCCAAAGTTGCCGGCGGAGCATAGTCCGCGAATCCGTAAAGCGTTATGTCCGCGTAACCGTCGGTTATGGGTACGTACTGCTCCAGCGGGAACACCGCTCCCTCGTCTCCTATGGCAATGTTGAACACGCCAAGATTGCCGCCTGCCGCCCCAAAGACGCTCGTGTCTATGGTGGCGCCATATTCGTTATTGGTGGTAAAAACTATATCGCCTTCCGCTGCGGCGGCGCCTACGGGCAGAACCGCTAACGCAAGGCATAGTAAAGCGAGATTGACTCTTTTGATGGCCTTTTTGCTTAACTTTTTCATGGGCTTCCCCTCCTCGTGTATTCTACTGATATTGACGTATTACAGAGCTAAATGGTTGCAGTATTACGCCTGTTAGCTACATTATATTTATAATACTATTCTTCGATTAAAAACATACAATGTTTTAAGCCGTCCGGCCAGCAAAAAACATTTCATAACCGTGCCGGTTTATGGTATAATGAAGTTTATTATTAAACAAGGCGGTTTATTCTTTGACGGACGAATTTGATATAATCCTCAACGTGCGCGGCTCGCGGGCATACGGCGGCGAAGAGGATACGCTGGAACTCATGACGGAAGGGCGTCTTTTTGAGCAGGGCGGGGGCAAGTACGCGATCGAATACCAGGAGAGCGAGTTGCCCGGCCTGCCCTCTACAACCATGCGCGTGTCGGTTGACGGCGACGCTATAAGCATGGGCCGCGTGGGCGGGCAGGATATGGACTTTGTATTTCAGAAGAGCAAGAGGCACGAAGCCTGCTACACTACCCCTATGGGGCTTATGCGCGTTATGGTGCTGCCCACCCGCGTTACGAGCGAGCAGCTTAACGGCCGGGGAAGCATAGGCATCGAGTACGTTATAGAATACGGCGAGATGAGCGCCCTTAACCGCCTGTACATAGATTACCAATTGAAGAATTGAACCCCGGGAGGAATCAGTATGTTATTAAAATATATCGGGCATGCCTGTTTTTACATTGAAACGAAAAACGGAACGAGGATAGTCATAGACCCTTATGACAACAGTATCGGCTTAACCCCCGTAAATGAGACGGCCGACATACTTCTCATAAGCCACCACCATTACGACCACGACTACAGCGAGGGCGTTCACGGCAGCTACGAGCTCTACGACGCGCCGGGCAGCTACACTTCGCACGGGATAAGCATAAAGGGGATCGAGCTCCCGCACGACGACGCGGACGGGCAAAAGCGCGGCAAAGTGACCGCCTTCATCATAGAGGCGGACAACATGCGGATAATGCACATGGGGGACGTGGGCATCGTTCCGGACGACGCCTTTTTCGCCAACGCGGGCAGGATCGACATATTAATGCTGCCCATCGGCGGCGTGTACACCGTGGACGCCGAACAGGCCGTTGAGATAATGGACAGGCTGGATCCAAACATAACAATTCCCATGCACTACAAGTCGCACAAGCTCAAGATGGACATAGACGGCCCGCACAAGTTCGAAAAGGTAGCTAAGAAAAAGTACGACATATCGCACCTTACGGACGAGACTTTCGAGATAAGCGCCGATAATTTAAAGAAGCGCGACAGGGTGCTGTTTATGGAAAACAGCTACTGACGCGGGGGGCGGCATGAAAATCGGTTTTGATAACGACCTCTACATAGAAAAGCAAAAAGAAAAGATACTGGAGCGCATAAAGCGTTTTGACAACAAGCTCTACCTTGAGTTCGGGGGCAAGCTCTTCGACGACAACCACGCGGCCCGCGTGCTGCCCGGCTTCGACGTTAACGGCAAGGTAAAGATGCTTTTGAGCCTTGTTGACGAGCTTGAGATAATAATCTGCATAAAGGCGGGCGACATTGAAAAAAGCAAGATGCGCGCCGACGTGGGCATATCCTACGACCTCGAGGTCATGCGTTTAATAGATCTCCTCTCCAGCCTCGGCCTCATGATAAACAGTGTTGTTATAACGCAGTACAAGGGCCAGGATTCCGCCGATGTTTTCGAGCGCAAGCTGGAGATGAGCGGCGTTAAAACGTACATACACAGCCACACGAAAGGCTATCCGACCGAGATAGATTATATAGTAAGCGACGAAGGCTACGGGAAAAACCCTTTCATAGAGACGGCCCGTCCCCTCGTTGTCGTTACCGCGCCCGGCCCCGGGTCGGGCAAACTGGCGACCTGCCTGAGCCAGCTTTACCACGAATACACGCTCGGCAACAAGGCTGGCTACGCCAAGTTTGAGACCTTCCCCATCTGGAACCTGCCGCTGAAGCACCCGGTCAACATAGCTTACGAGGCCGCGACTTCCGATTTGAACGACGTCAACGCCATAGACCCGTTCTATCTGGACGCTTACGGCAAACAGGCGGTCAACTACAACCGCGACATAGACGCCTTCCCCATCGTCAATACCATGATATCGCGCATAACGGGCGTCGAGGATTTTTACAAGTCGCCAACCGACATGGGCGTCAACATGGCCGGTTACGCCATAGTGGACGACGATGTGTGCAAGGCCGCCGCCAAGCAGGAAGTCATACGGCGCTACTTCGCGGCGGAGTGCGATTACCGCAAAGGCATAGCCGCCGAGACCACGCTCGAAAAAAACGTTATGCTCATGAACCAGCTCAACTTAAAGGGCGAGGACAGGTCCGTTGTCCTGCCCGCGCGCGAGAAGAGCGAGGCGTCAAAAACGCCCTCCGCCGCCATAGAATTAACGGATGGGCGCGTAATAACCGGCAAAACGACCGGCCTCATGAACGCCGTATCCAGCGCGCTATTGAACGCCATCAAGATACTCGGGAGCATTGCCGACAAAATACTTTTGATATCCCCCACCGTGCTAGAGCCTATACTAAAGCTCAAGAGCGACGCGCTGGGCGAGAAGAACCCAATTCTGAACATTGAGGACGTACTCATCGCCCTGTCCATGAGCGCGGGCATGAACCCAACAGCCAAGTTGGCAATGGAATACCTGAATTCTCTCAAGGGCTGCGAGATGCACTCCACGTGCATGCTCACGCAGGCGGACGAGAGCGTGCTCAAAAAGCTGGGCATAAACGTCACCTGCGACCCTGTGTTTCCTTCGAAAGATTTGTACTATGTATAAAAGAGCCCCCTGTGGATGGGGGCTTCACTTTTCATAACTTAACTATCCCGCTTTATGTAAATCGCCGCCCATGTGCGCGCGCACACCGCTAGAATGCCGTGCATCCGCCGTCCACGGCCAAAAGATGGCCGGTGGCGTAGCTGCTCGCGTCCGACGCAAGGTATACGCACGCGCCCACGATCTCTTCGGGGGCGCCGAATCTTCCGATGGGATAGCGTTCAAGCATCTTTTTGCCGTATTCCGGGTCGTCGTCTATGCACTGCTGAAGCAGCGGCGTGAAGAATGTGCCCGGCACAACAGCGTTGACCCTTACTCCCCGGCTGGCCCACTCAACGCCCGCCGTCCTCGTCAGTTGGGCGACGCCGCCTTTGCTGCAGCTGTAGCCCATACTGTTCGGGTTAGCGACGACAGCCGCGATCGAGGCAAAGTTTATTATGCTGCCGCCACCCTGTTTCAGCATCTGGCGGCCCACATACTTGAGCATCAAAAAGCTGCCCTTCAAGTTCACGTCCACTATCTTGTCAAACGCGGCTTCGTCGAAATCCTCTGTGGGCATCCTTTTGGCTATACCGGCGATGTTCGCGAGCACATCTATCTTTCCATACTCATCCACAACCTTTTTAACGAGCGCCTGAACCTCGTCCGTCTTCGTAACGTCCAGCGCCGCGGCTATACAGCTTAGCCCCGCCGCCTTCATTTGCGCCGCCAGCGCATTTACCGGCTCTACGTTTATATCCGCAAGCACGACCGCCGCGCCGCTCATGGCCATGCCCTGCGCGACTTCTTTTCCGAGCCCGCTGCCCGCGCCCGTTATGAGCGCTATCTTTCCCTCCAGGCTGAACTTCGCGAGCCAGGAAGGCAGTTCGATTTTTTTATTCGTAATTTCCATTTAACTCCTCCGTTTAAACGATTCAATGACCGCTTTATAAAGAGACGCTGTTCTCAAATTCGTCCAAATACATATCTATGTTGCTCCGCATTACTAGGTGCGGCCGCACTGAAATATCCTGGAACTCGCCCTTTACTCCAATAATGTGCCGGACGAGCGTACGGACAGCCAGCCGCCCCTGGCCCACCGGGTTTTGGAACAGCGACGCCAGCATGGTCCCGTCTTTTATATAATCCACCATTTCGGGGAAGACGTCGTGCCCTACGATCTTTATTTTTCCTTCGAGGCCGGCTTCCTTAACGTATTCGCATACGGGCACCGTGTTGAACGACGTCACATATATCCCCTTTAAACTGGGATACATGCTTATTAAAGCTTTGGCGCAGTTATAAGTCATCTCCGCGCTGTCTTCGTTCTCCAGCGTGGCGACTATGCTGAGGTTTTGACCGGCGCACTCGTCCTTGAAACTGTCCATTATCTGGCTGTGGAAGTCATAGTACCTGTTTGTTGTGATCGCCGCCACATCGCTGCCCGGCGGTAGCGCCAGCCCCAGTATCTCAGCCGCCATCCTGCCCAGCGTAAGGGGGCTGGACCGTATCCGCGCCACACCCACCCCGGATTCTATCCCGCTGGGAGAAAACACCACGGCGAGTTTCTTTTCGGTTATGAGCTCTCTCAGCAGCCCTGCGTACTTCTCCGTCTTCAGGCTGGGCGCGACCACGAGGCCGTCAATGTCGGACTCCGCGGCCTCTCTGAGCTTTTCGTAAACTTCGTCGTCCGCCCGGTTGTTGCTGAAGCGTAAGTTCACGTATTCGACCTTGAAGTCAGCGAACTCCTCTATTCCGATCTTCATGCCTTTAACAATGTCAGATTGGTATTCCACCGGCTCAATGGATACTAAACAGCCTATTTTTATGCCATTTTTGACCAGGGCGCGCGCATATAGATTGGGCTTATACCCTAAGCGCCGGGCTTGTTCAATTATCTGCGCCCGCTTCTCCTCGCTGACGTTAGGCTGGTTTGTGAGTGCGTTTGTAATCGTCGCGGGCGACACGCCCATAAGTTGAGATAATTCTTTTATGGTTACCCTCTTTTTTGCCAAAGCCACTCACCCTTCTTTTATTCTTTAGATACATTTTATACCAATAGCCCGCAACAATCAAGCCGGGAGCGCGTTTAACCGCGTTCCCGGCCGTCCGGTACATATAAGATTTGCCGCCCGGTCTTAGAACGCGGGCTCCATGGTGTCAACATTTTCCTTGGTTACGAGGGGCGATTCACTGTAGGTGAACTCCGGTATGGGCTGGTCGTTAAGGTAGAGGTCTAAAACTTCAAACGCGCAGTCCACATTGCCGGCGGCATCCTGTATGACAGTGCCGTACATCTGGCCGTTCTTGATGTAGTCCCATGCTTCCGCCTGTCCGTTTATTCCCACAACCTGTATGCCGTCGCGTCCTGCCGCGGTTATGGCGTTTATCGCGCCTATGGCCGTGTTGTCGTCGCTTGCCCAAACGCCGTCTATGTCGTCATACTTCGTAAGGAAGTTTTCCATAACGGTGGTCGCTTTGGACCTGTCCCAGCCGTGGTCGCCGGTATCGAGAACTTCTATCCCGTCTGAAAGCTGGCTCATGAAGCCGTCCTTCAGCGTCTCGGCGTAAGATTCGCCGGGGGTTCCGTTTATTATTACTATTTTGCCTTCGCCGCCGAGCGCCTCGTCCATAAGCTGGCCCGCGCCTTCGCCCATGGTCGTTATGTTAGCGCCCGCGAAGCCCAGCGTGAACGCCGCCGCGTCTTCTGTGAGCTTGTTGTGCACGGCTATAACGGGGATGCCCGCCGCGTCGCACTTCTGCATGGCCGGGAGGGCCGCGTTTCCGTCGTTAGCCATAAAGAAGATGACGTCCACGTCCTGCGCTATGAGGTTGTCTATCTGCGAGACCTGCGTGGCAACGTCGAATTTGCTGTCCAGCATGACCGAATCGTAGCCGCGTTCGGCGATCTGCTCGTCGTAGCGCTCTATGTACTTTGTCACATAGAAACCGTCCGTCGTGGAGATGGGAAAGCCTATCTTGAGTTTGTCATCCGGGCCGGGCTTGTCTTCGCCTGCCGCGGCGCCCATGGCGGCGAACAGCGATACGCACATTACGGCCACCAAAACCAGTACCAGAACCTTTTTCATTTTCTATCCTCCTGATTAATAATTGTGTGTAAGGTAAAGTGTTACCTTAAAGTTGTTGAGTTTAAAAACTTACGCCCGCTTGCTCTTCAGGTTGATCAGCCTGCTCGTAACGGCGTCAAGGCCGAGCACGGCAATCAATATCAGCCCGTTCACAAGGCTTTGTACGTAGCCGTAAGTGTTGGTCATGTACATCATATTGTTTACGAGCTGCATGGCGAACACGCCCATGACGGTGTTCAGTATGTTGCCGTAGCCGCCGTTGAACTTTACGCCTCCAATGACGCACGAAGTTATGACCAGCAGCGTGTACGCGCCGCCCAGCGTGGGAGAGGCCCCGTTTATGCGCGAAGCCAGGAGTATCGCCACAATAACGGCGCACATGCTCATTATCATGAAGCTCGTTATGGAAACGGCCACGGTGTTTACGCCCGAAAGCTTGGCGGCTTCGGCGTTTCCGCCCACCACGTAAACCTCAAAGCCGCGCCGGGTGTACTTTAAATACAGCTGGGCGGTTATTGCGAGGGCGGCGAATATTATAACGCTTATCGGCAGGCCGCCGAACACTGTAGTGGTGAATATCGAGTTGAAATTCGGGTCGGCTATGGGCAGCGTCCGCCCGTCGGATATCACCAGGGTCAGCCCCTGGAGTATCCCCTGCATGCCGAAGGTCGTTATAAGGGCATTGATCCTGCACCTGGCGGTCAGAAACCCGTTGACAAAGCCGATCAGAGCGCCAGTGGCGAACATGAGAAGAATGCACGGCACAATACCGAACTGTATGGTTTTGGCCGCTACAAGCGTGTACATTGAGATTTGCATACCCACCGACATATCAAAGAGGCCGAGTAAGAGGAGGAAGGTCATGCCAATTGCCAAAATTCCAATTATGCTAGATTCGGTCAATATATTCAATATGTTCAGCGGATTTGTGAAGCCGGGAATGAATATCACCGAGCTCACAACAAATGCCAGGCACAGGATCAAACAATTATAATCGCGCAGTATGATATTAGTCTTTTTTTCCAAAATAGATCCTCCTCTCGGAAAGCACGTCAAGGCCGACAGCCAAAAGAAGTATTACGCCCATAACGCTGTATTGATAGAACAGCGGTATGTCAAGAAGGATGAAGGCGTTTTTCAGTATGACGATGAACAGCACGCCTAAAAACGCGCCCCAGATCGTCCCCTTGCCGCCCGAGAGCGAAACGCCGCCCACTACCATGGCCGTTATGAGGTCGAATTCGTACCCGGAGCCCATCTCGGGCTGGGCGGACATGTTCCGCGCGACCATTATTACTGCGGCCAGCGCCGAGAGAAGACCGGACAGCATGTACGACATCGTGACTGTCTTCCGGTAACTTATCCCGGAAAACTTCGCGCATTCGGGATTGCCGCCCACAACGAATACGTCGCGGCCGAAGGCCGTCTTCCTTAAGATGAAAGTGAATATCACGAACACCACAACGAATATGTACACCGGTATGGGGATTTCCAGAAAAAAGCCCTGGCCCATGTTGGAGAATGCCGGGTTGGGCGCGGCGGAAAGGAATTTGTTGTCGCAGTAGTAAAACGCCAGCGCCTGGTAGGCGGACAGCGTGCCGAGAGTGCTTATAAAGGGGTTGAAGCGCAGCACGCCCACAAGTACGCCGTTCGCGCAGCCGCACAGCGCGCCCACTATGAGCGGCACGATTATTGCGGCGAAGGTGCTCATGCCCACCATGTTGCAGCATATGAGCGCCGTCAGCGACAATATGGAACCGACCGATAGGTCTATGTTCCCGCTTATGATCACGAACACGCCGGCGCACGCCATCACGCCCAGCGGAACGGCCTGCCTCAGTATGTTGGTTATGTTCGACCATGTGGCGAATTTCTCCGAGCCTATCGCCGTTATGACTATGAGCGCGATGAGCGCTATAACTATGCCGT
>JAVBSU010000024.1:0-6110 GCA_031556555.1 Christensenellaceae bacterium | reverse complement strand
AGACTGTGGACACGCTTTCCAAAGCGGTGCGCCACCTCGGAAACGAAGCGCACCTCCTGTCCGGCTTCGTGCGTTTTTCCATATACGATGGAGTGATGGCTGCGGCGATAACGCCCAAAAACTTCGTGCTTCCGCTTTTAGCCCCGCATTTTGCTGATAGGTACCCGGGCGAAAGGTTTATTATATATGATGAGACGCACGGCGCGGCGCTCATGTACGAGAACGGCAAATCACGCATCAGTTCCGCGCCGGATTTTTCGCTGCCCGAGGCGGACGAGGAAGAACTCATGATGAGGCGGTTGTGGAAGCTCTTCTATGACACCATCGCCATAGAGGGTCGTTACAATCCGCGCTGCCGCATGAGCCACATGCCCAAGCGCTACTGGGGCAACATGACCGAGTTCGCGGAAGAAAAGCGTGGCAAGGCTAAACCTAAGCCGCCCGCTCTTCCCGCGGCGAAACAAAAAATTGAAAACGGGGTGTGACGCTATGAAACGGTACAACATATTCGCGGGAAACTACGGAAGCGGTAAGACGGAGTTGTCGCTGAACGCCGCTATAACGTTGAGCGGGAAGGGCGCGACGGTGCTTGCCGACATGGACATAGTGAACCCGTATTTCAGGAGTTCGGAGAGCGCCGCGATGCTGAAACAGTACGGGATAAGGCTTATTTCGCCGCCTTTCGCGGGGACGGCCGTAGACGTGCCTGCGCTTTCGGCCGAGGTTTACGCAGCCTTTGGTAGTGCAAGCGAGTACGCCGTGTTCGACGCGGGCGGGGACCCTGTGGGCGCTACTGCGCTGGGCGGCTACAAACGCTACTTCGAAGAGGTGCGGGACAATCTAATGTTCTACTATGTCGTGAACGCGCGGCGGCCTTTCCAGAGCAATATACGCGACGCGGCCGCCATGCTTGCGCAGATAGAGGCCAATTCGCGGCTTAAGATAGACGCGCTTATAAACAACACAAACTTGGCGAATGAGACGACGGTGGACGACCTGAAATTCGGGGAGGGCATGATTGCGGAACTGAGCGAAGCGACGGGAATACCCGTGGCGTTCACATCCGGTACGGCTGAAGTATTGGAAGCTTACAAAAAGCAAGGCTACAGTGGGGAAACTTTTGAGATAAAAGTATACACGCGCCCGGAGTGGCTGGACTGAAACTTAGAGGTTCCGCATTGAAAAGCCTGTTTAAATATCTCAAACCTTTCAAAAAAGAAATAATACTCGGCCCCTGCTTTAAGCTCACGGAAGCGGTACTTGAGCTTATTGTTCCCCTTATTATGGCGAATATCATCGACGTGGGTATAAAAAACTCTGATAAGGGCTACGTGCTTTCCAACGGCGCGCTCATGGTCGCGCTGTCCGCGACCGGGCTAGGTTGCGCGCTCGTGTGCCAGTACTTCGCTGCCAAGGCTTCACAAGGGTTTGGCACGGTGCTGCGGAACGAGCTTTTCGCGCACATAAGCAAGCTGCCGCACAGGCAAATAAACGAGATAGGCGTGAGCGGGCTCACCACGCGCATATCCAACGACATAAACCAGTTGCAGCTCGGAGTGGCCATGTTCATAAGGCTGGCGGTTCGCGCGCCTTTTTTGGTTATAGGCGCGGTAATAATGGCGATGACGATAGATATTAAACTGTCGTTGATTTTTATCGTGACCGCCGTGCTTATTGCCGCGGTGCTTTACATTATAATGAGCAGGACGCCCAGGTTCTACACCGCCGTACAGAAGCTGCTGGACAGGGTTTCGACGGTGACGCGGGACAACCTTTCGGGCGCGAGGGTGATACGCGCCTTTTCGCGGCAGGAGGGCGAGCGGAAGAAGTTCTCCGGAGCGGGGGACGAGCTTTTGGAGACGCAGCTTCGCGTGGGCAGGATATCGGCGCTGCTAAACCCCGCCACTTACCTTATTGTGAACGTAGGTATAGTGGCGCTGCTGTGGTTTGGAGGGGCGGGAGTAAACGCGGGCGAACTGGAACAGGGGCAGATAGTAGCGCTGGTAAACTACATGACGCAGATACTGCTGGCGCTCATAGTGCTGGCCAACCTGGTGATAATATTTACAAAGGCGGGAGCGAGCGGAGAACGCGTGGCCGAAGCGCTTAACACGAAGCCTGCTATCTCAAACGCAAAAACAGAGCGCATACAGTACAAAAACAGCGAAGTCGCGGTGGAGTTCCGCGATGTGGACTTTGCTTACGGCAGCAAGGGTGATTACGCGCTATGCGGCATAAACCTAAAGATAGAGCGGGGGCAGACCGTGGGGATCATCGGCGGCACGGGTTCGGGAAAGTCCACCCTAATAAACCTCATACCACGGTTTTACGAAGCTTCGAAGGGAGTGGTATACGTGGACGGGGAAGACGTGAAAAAGTACCCCCCGGATCAGCTGAGGGAGCGCATAGGCATAGTTCCGCAGCGTACGCTGCTCTTTGCGGGGACGGTGAGGGACAACGTGAAACTGGGCGCGAAGGATGCGGACGACGCGCAGGTATTAAAGGCGCTCACGGCGGCGCAAGCCGATTTTGTCCTGGATAATAAGAAAGGCGGGCTGGATGCGCAGGTACGCCAGGGAGGCAGGAACCTTTCTGGCGGCCAGCGGCAGCGCATAAGCATAGCGCGGGCATTAGCGCGCGACCCCGAAATACTGATCCTGGACGACGCTTCCAGCGCGCTGGATTTTGCCACTGACGCGAAGCTTAGGGCGGCGGTGCGCGCTTACAGGGAAGGCATGACGGTAATCATGGTATCCCAGCGCGTGCCGGCATTGAAAGACGCGGATAAGATCGTCGTTATGGACGACGGCGAAATGCTGGGCGTGGGGACGCACGACGAATTGTTCGAGACCAACGAAGTCTACCGGGAGATATGCCTCTCCCAGATGTACTAGATAGGAATGAACATGACAAAGGGCATAATAAAAAAACTTGCGGTATATACAAAAGCTTACCTGCCACAGCTGGCGCTGGCCATTATCTGCACAATCGCCGGAGCCGGCTTATCGCTGCTCTCGCCCGTGCTCATAGGGCGGGCAATAGACCACATCATAGGAGCGGGCAATGTTGATTTTACGGGGCTCGCGCCGGTCCTCGCCGGGATTGCGGCGGCAGTGGCGGGAAGCGCGGTGCTAACGTGGCTGGCCACGCTCGCTACCAACAGGATATCTTACTCCGTCGCGCGCGATATGCGTGTGGCCGCTTTCGCGCGCCTCCAGAAGGTTCCGTTAAGGTATATAGACCGGCGGGCGCATGGCGACGTTATAAACAGCGTCATAAACGACGTGGATCAGATCTCGGACGGCCTGCTGCAGGGCTTTTCGCAGCTCCTGTCCGGAATTGCCACCATCGCGGGGACGCTGGTGTTCATGCTGACGATAAATCCGCTGTTGACGCTTGTCGTAGCCGTAATAACGCCGCTGTCGCTGTTCGTGGCTTCCTTTATAGCCAAGCGTTCCTATCATTCTTTCCGGGAGCAGATGGAGCAGCGCGGCGAGATAAACGGCTACGCGGGCGAGATGATAAGCGGTCATGAGGTTGTGAAAGCGTTCGGGCACGAAGGCGAAGCGCAAAACCATTTTGAGGAAATGAATTCAAAACTTTACAAAAGCGGCGTGACTTCGCAGTTTTATTCCTCCATAAGCAATCCGGCCACACGGTTTGTCAACGCGCTTGTGTACGCCGCTGTGGGCGTTGTGGGCGCGCTCTTCGCCATAGGAGGTAGTTTGTCGGTAGGGCAACTCTCAAGCTTCCTCATTTACGCCGGGCAGTACACAAAACCGTTTAACGAGATATCGGGAGTCATAACCGAACTACAGGCGGCGCTCGTTTCGGCGCAGAGGATCATAGATATAATCGAAAGCGAAGAGGAGCCGCCGGACGCGGCGGACGCGGTGGCCATGGGCGAAGCCAGGGGCGAGGTGCGCGTTTCGAACGTGAATTTTTCGTACACGCCGGATACGAAGCTCATTGAGGGGCTGAACCTTTACACGCAGCCGGGGGACAGGGTGGCCATAGTGGGCCCGACGGGCAGCGGTAAAACAACCATAATAAACCTGCTCATGCGCTTCTATGACGTAGACTCGGGTACGATAAGTATAGATGGGGTGGACATAAAGGCGATGACGAGGGACAGCCTCAGGGGCCTTTACGGCATGGTGCTTCAGGAAACATGGCTGTTTGCGGGAACCGTGCGGGACAACATCGCTTTCGGCAAACCGGAGGCCACGCTTGAGGAAGTGGCCGAAGCCGCGAAAGCGGCGAGCGCCCACAGCTTCATAAAGAGGCTGAGAGACGGTTACGATACTGTATTGAGCGAAGGCGGCGGCATCTCGGAAGGCCAGAAGCAGCTCCTATGCATAGCGCGCGCCATGCTCGTAAAGCCTTCCATGCTCATACTGGACGAAGCGACGAGCAGCATCGACACCCGTACGGAAATAAAGATACAAAAAGCGTTCGCCAAGATGATGGAGGGCCGCACGAGCTTTGTGGTAGCGCACCGCCTGTCAACGATAAGGGAGGCGGACATTATTCTTGTGATGAAGGACGGCGGCATCGTTGAGCAGGGGAGCCACAGCGGACTTTTGGCAAAAGACGGTTTTTACGCCAAACTCTGGGGCAGCCAGTTCGACGGGGAAGAGTGATCTCTTATGGTTGACAACCACGCGCGGCTGTGCTAAAATTGTCCGGTAATATGCTTAAAGGCCATTGAAGCCTTTTTTTAGGTTGTGTAAAAACGGAGGTTAAAAAGACATGCGCACAAAGATCACGCTCGCCTGTACCGAGTGCAAACAGAGGAATTACGACACGACGAAAAACAAGAAGAACGATCCGGACAGGCTTGAAATAGCGAAATATTGCAAGTTCTGCAAGAAGCATACGGCGCACAGGGAAACCAAATAAGACTAAGAGGTGGAAGTATCATGGCAAAAACAAAGTTGCTCGGCAAAGATAAAGAGCGCCAGCTCGCCGAACAGAAGAAAATAGCCAAACAGAAAAACAAAAAGCAAAAGCGCAGTCCCGCGCGTTTCTTTAAAGACGTTTGGGGCGAAGTAAAAAAAGTTACCTGGCCCACGCGCAAGGACCTCTTTAAAACCACCTTCGCTGTAATAGTATTCATAGCGATTTTCGCGGTTATAGTGGGACTCATGGACTGGGGCCTTGGCAGCCTGTTCCAGGCATTCCTGAAGGCTTAAGGGTTTTAGCCGTATGAGTAAGAAAAAAACAGAGGATGCGAATCTTCCTGAAAACAGCGGCGAACTTTTAGACGACGGCGAGCCTGTTGTGGAAGAAGTGGCGCAAGCCGGCGCGCCCGATGAGGCGCACAGCGAGAACCCAGCCCTCGAAAATCAGAAGTTTATAAAGCAGGAAAAGACGGACAAGCCGTACTGGTACGTCGTGTATACCTATTCGGGTTATGAAAACAAGGTAATGGACAACCTCCTTAAAACCATTGAGAACCATAACCTCGGGGATACGATAATAGACGTAAAAGTACCCATGGAAGAGTCCGTGGAAATAAAGAACGGCAAAAAGCGCCATGTCTCGCGGAAAATGTTCCCCGGTTACGTGATGGTGAAAATGTTCCTCACGGACGAATCGTGGTATGTTGTCAGGAATACGCGCGGCGTGACGGGCTTTGTGGGGCCGTCCAGCAAACCGATCCCCCTCTCCGACGCGGAAGTCAGGTCCATGGGCATTGAAAACGTGCGCATAAGCGTGGACGTTGAGGTGGGCAACAACGTCATCGTAACGTCCGGCCCGCTGGAAAGCTTTGTCGGCCTGGTGGAAGAAGTCAACACGGAGCGCCAGAAAGTCAGGGTGCTTGTGTCCATGTTCGGGCGCGACACCTCGGTTGAACTGGATTTTGTTCAAATAAAGAGAATATAATTTGTTTTTGAGTGGGAGGCGCAGTCTAAACTTTAATCAGACTGTTAAGGAAGGTTCAGATGCAAGGAAGCCGCAAGCTGGACGCGGAGGCGTATATCATAACATACGCCGCACAAGGCCGGCGCAGCGCTGACACAGCAGGTGAGCCTTTATAAACAGTCTGGCGCCGTTTTACCACATCACATAAGAAAGAAGGATAAAAACAATGGCAAAGAAGATCG
>JAVBSU010000182.1:0-6793 GCA_031556555.1 Christensenellaceae bacterium | reverse complement strand
GGTTATGGCGGGAATTATAGATACCCGCTCCTCGTCGCCGAACAGCCCGTTTTCCGAGCAGTGCGGGTTGAGCCCGGCCACCGCTATACGCGGTTTGCCAACGCCCAAAAGTTGCAGCGCTTCGTGCGCGAGGCGGATGACTTCCTCTACACGCGCGGAGCCGTTCATCACAATATCACAGGCCTTGCGCAGCGAAACGTGCGTGGTGGCGTGTATCACCCTAAGGGTGTCCGATATGAGTATCATCCCGTATGAATCCGTTTTGGTATAGTGCGCGAAAATCTCCGTATGGCCGGAAAAGGCGTGCCCCGCAAGATTTATGGCCTCTTTGTTTATTGGGCCGGTCACCACCGCGTCCGCCTTTCTTTCCATCGCAAGTTCTATGGCGCGTTCAACATAGCGGAAGGAAGCCTCGCCCGCCTGCGGCGATACCCTGCCGTAATCCGGCCATTTTCCTCCCGCGAGGCCAAGGTCCAAAATGTCTATAACGCCCGCCCCGCCTTTTGCTTCGGAAATATCGCCTACCGCGTTAAGGCGCAGGTTCGAGCCCGTAAAACGCGCCGCGTCTTCCATCGGCCGCATTGCGCCTATTACGACGGGAATACACCCGCCGTATACGCGCGGATCCGCCAGCGCTTTAACAATTACCTCAGCCCCTATGCCGTTAGGGTCGCCCATGGTAATAACGATTATCTGTTTTGGATTCATATACTCACACTCTTAGGCCTTTAGATGATCTGAAAATTCTATAGTTCAAAATATTATAGCATAGCCTTTCAAAAGTAACCATGTTTTCACAAAAAGAGCGCAAAACCCTTCTTTTTGCGCTCTTTTACTTATTATATAACCGACCTGCTATTTAATTGTCCGCCCTATGTGCGTGGTGCTAACTCCGCGTATAGATACTTCGTCTACGCGCGCCACGGGCACAACCTTGAACGCGTACTCTACGCCGGCTACGAGGCCGGTGAACGTGTATTCGTTCTTCGCGTTGGGGCCGACGGTGGCGGCGTGTTTGTATTCGTATGCTTCGCCCACCTGTTTGAGATATAGACGGTAATAATTAGCGCCGTTGGACTTATCCCACTTGATTTTGTATGTGGACTTGGAAGCGCTTACTTTGTATGCATTGTCCGGCGCGGCGGGACGGGTGGAGGTGCTGAGCACATCGGACTTTTCGCCCTCATTATCTCCCACATACGCGCTCACCTGAGCGCTCATGCGCGTTCCGGCGGCCTTGCCAGTAACCGTATATGTGTTCGTCGAAACATCGGCCACACGCTTCCCGTCAATATACACGTTGTAACCCTCAATGTTCGAAAGCATGTTCCAACTCAAGGTTAGCGTGCCAGTGTTAGAATAGGAATCGGGCCATGAGGCTTTAAGCCTCGTCACTTTGGGAACCGTTTCATGCTCTACATCCACGGTAGCCGTATCCACCTTTGTGGGGTCAAACACGGACGTTACGGTGACTGTGAGCTGGTCCAAGGGTTCGTTTAGATCTACTGTCAAAAGGCCGTTGGCGTCTATTGTAGAGACAGTGCTGTTTACCCTCCAGTTGACATCCTTTGTGGCGGCGCCCTCGGTGGTGACAGTAGCGGTGAACTGCTGTGTTTTTCCCTGAGGCACGGTAGCGGATTTTGGCGCTATTTGGACGCTCAAAACCTTGTCCGTGGGTACGACGGTAACTTTCGCGACAGCGTTGATGTTTGTGTTGCCTGTGGCTATGCCCATTACGTACAGCGTTTTGGCAGTCTCATCCTCCCCGGCATACAGCTTCACGTTGTTGGAGTCGATGACGGTCAATTTCGTATTCGCCGACGTTTGGCCGGAAAGCTGCCACGCAGCGCTCGTGGGCGCGCCGTTCTGGGCTATCACGTTTGCGTTGAAATTCTGCGCGCCGCCCTGCTCAAGCGTCACTGCCATAGGACTTACATATATGGCCAGCACAGCCGGTAAAGGTGGTATGCCTACCACATTCACGGTTGTTTCGCCGAATATATCCGGATTGCTGACGCATACCGCCTTCACTTTGAATGAATTCGCGGTTTCGTTACTGGCCACGGTAAGTTTCCCGTTTTGGTCAATCGCGGTGCCCGGAGAGGCCCCGACTACCGACCAGTTAAATGTAAGCGAGCTGTCAGGCGTTTCATCGGCATAAAACGTGGTAGAGTATCCCTTTGTAACCGTTGGGTTCGAGGGAGCGACGGTAACGTTATATGCCGTCACCCCACCCACCTTTGTGGCAGTAATAGCGTTGTTTTTACCCGATTCGTATGAACGCAACATGACGTCATATGCACCGTATGAAAGCTGGTTAAGCACACTGTCAGGTATGTCGATCGTGAATGTGTCATGCGTAGATACAGGGGTTGTGCCGTCGTCAATAAGCTGCACATCACCTGTGGCGATGCTTATATTTGTTCCGCCGGGAACTTCTATGTAAGTGTGCACTGTAATTGTATCCTCGGCAAAACCGGTCACGTGGACGGTGAGCTGTTTAGTACCGCTGAAACTCCCCACCGTGCCCTGAACCACATCGGTTCCCGAGACAACGGGCTGCGCTTTGGCGGTAATATCAACATCTACCCGGAACGGGTTTGTAGTACAGCTATGCCCACCCAACGTCAGGCTGGCGGTGTACTTCCCCGCGTCCGCAGCGGCGGCGTTTGCTTTAGTGTATGTGCTGATCGCGGAACCAATGGGGGTGCTACTATGAAACCACTGGTACGCAAGCCCGGTTGGCGGTGCAATGGGCGTGTTTATGGGGAATGCGCCGCCCGGATTGCTTATTTTAACCATCGGGTAGAGTATGAGCCGAATGCTCTGGCCCCCGGCTATGCTTATGCCGCCCTGGTCTCCGCCTAGCGTGGTTATGACCGGATAAGCCGACATGGGCGGAAAATTATTGGGCGCGGAAGGGGTGGGTGATGCAAGGGCGCCAGCGAGCAATAGCAAAGGCGCCGCGCCGGTAGAGAACGCGTCCGTGGCAACCGTTACACTCTTGTCTATCCACATAGCTTTAAGCGCGGCGCATCCGGCAAAGGCGTTGGGTTCGATCCGTGAGACGTTTGGGATTATAGCGTATTCAAGCGCCGCGCAACCGTTAAAAGCGTTGGCCGAAAGCGTGACGGCAAGGGGGCAGTCATAGAGGTCAATGTATTTTAGCGCGGCCGCGCCGTCGGCGCTTATAGAGGTTAAGCCGGTGCAGCCGCCGAGGTTGATCTCTTCAAGCGCCATACAGCCGGTGACATCTAACGTTTGTATTTGGGTGATGCCGGAAAGGTTGGCGTATTTTAATAATGATGGATTTAATGATATACCTGCGTCAAAAACGAGACCTGTAAGAAGGCCCGCACTGTCGTTAATTGCGAGCGGATTTGTGCTGTCGCCCACAGACAGGACATTGTATCTTTTGGTCGAATCAGAATCATCGAGTACAACAGAGGGAACTCTGATTGAAGCAGCACCTGGTGGATTAATTCTCACGCCTACAATCATCGCTGTGCCGGGGGAGCCGGGATCCGGAGGGTCGCTTATCACAACGCAGTTAAATGTACAGTTTTGATTTGGGTCAGTATGGTCGAAGTTATCTCCCTGCGCGGCAGGCTTTACTTCGGGCGCTATTGGCGCGGCTTCTTCCGCTGCCGCGTCCTCCACGGCCACAACCTCTTCTTCAACCGGTACTTCCATTTGAACCTCATCAGGACCGGCTTCGGCTAACGCAATACCGGCTTCTTCTATAATTGGTTCCATAATGGGCCCGCCTGCGGCCCGCGCCGCGCCCGGCATCGCGAAACCCGTCCCCGCGAACAGCGGCACAAGCATCGCCAGCGTCAGAACAACCGCAAACAATTTTTTTGAAAAAGACTTCGGTCTCATAATTTTTCCTCCATAGAAATTCTTAATCTTTATTGGATACAGGTAGTGGCGAATAAAACAGATATTTTTCTTAATTATACCATTTACCGGTGTTTTTGGGAACAGCAAAAACGCGAACTTCCCCAACTTGGAATTAGGGGCTGTTTCAAAAATATCATCAGCCATCTTTTTGAAACACGCCCTAGTATTAATATAAAAACCTCCATCATCATTTTATCTCATCCGACAATGGAGGTTGCGCATTTTTAGATGCTTCCAGGCACAGTGTCAGCCCGGCCTTATAATACCTTGCAGGCGTTGTCCTTGCGTTCCTCCATGGTGCTGAAGGCGTTCATGAAGCCTTCCTTGCCCGCGGCCTCGCTACTTCTTTCTCCTCGTACCTTATGTCCATTGGCCCGTGTACCACTATCGCATGCATTTTCATTCCGTTATCCTCCCGTGCGCTAGTTCACCGCGCTTCGCCGCGGCGCTTGCCCGACCATATATTGAAAGCGACCGCAAGGAACAGCACAATGCCCGTGGTAAGGCGCTGTATGTCGCTGCCCGCGCCCATAAGGTTCAGCCCGTTCACCAGCACTCCCATTATCATCACTCCCAACAGTGTGCCGAGGACAGTGCCCTTGCCTCCCATCAGGCTCGCGCCGCCCAGTACGGCGCCCGCGATGGGCTGCATTTGCAGCGTATCTCCCGAAGTCACCTGCGCGCTCCCTATCCTGCCGTCCATAAGCACTCCCGCCAGTGCGCAAAGTATTGAACATATCATAAACGCCGCCGTTTTATTGAGCACCACGTTTATGCCCGAAAGGCGGGCGGACTCGATATTTCCGCCTATGGCGTAAAGGTTCCGCCCAAACACGGTGAATTTCAACAGCAGCATGCCAATCACAAACACGATTACAAAAATTATTATTATAAAGGGTACGGCCCCGAATATATATCCGCTTCCAAGGTAGGTCAGGTTTTTGGGCAGCCCGCCTATAGGCTTCGCGCCCGTCAGCATAAGCATCAGCCCGGCGCAAACGTATTGCATCGCCAGCGTAGCCATAAAACCGGGGATCCCCAGCCGGGCGCAGGCAAAGCCCGATCCCAGGCCGATGAGAGCGCCTATGCCTATTGTGATCAATATGGACAATTCCACGGGCAGCGGTTCCCATCCAAAGTACGCTCCGGTTGAAAGGCCCGCGACTATCATTCCGCAAAATGCCATTACAGTGCCTATGGATAAGTCGATTTCACCCACCAATATGACCAGCGTGACGCCTATCGCCATTATTCCCGTTATGGATATCTGCCTCAAAATATTCAGAAAATTGTCGGCGCTCAGGAAGTTATTTGCGAATATGGAGTAAATGACGATCAAAAACAGCAGTATAAACACCGGCGCGACAGCCGATAAATCGACGTGTTTGCTCCCCAATTTTTTCATTATCTTTCCTCTTTCAAATTATGCGTATTCGTCGGCGAACATCATGTGCATCAGCTTGTCCCCGCTGAGCTCCGAACGGCTCAATTCGCCCACCATCCTGCCTTCGCGCATAACGTACACGCGGTCTCCGATTCCCATTACTTCGGGGATCTCCGAAGATATCACAAAAACGGCCGCGCCGTTGTCCGCCATTTGCCTTATCAATTTGTATATTTCGCGCTTCGCGCCCACATCTATGCCGCGCGTCGGCTCGTCCAGCAAAAAGAGGTCGGGCTTTGCGGCCATCCATTTCGCCAGCACGACCTTTTGCTGGTTGCCGCCGGAAAGCATGGATACCGGAACGCTTATGGACGGAACTTTTATGTTGAGCATTTCAACGTACTTTTTCGCCTTTGCGTCAAGCTTCTTGCCCAATACCCAGCCCAATTCGGAGCAGTCCCTTATGGTCGTCATGGATATGTTGTGCTTAACGTTCATCATGGTGACGAGGCCCTCGCCTTTGCGGT
This sequence comes from Christensenellaceae bacterium, assembly GCA_031556555.1. Classification (GTDB taxonomy): domain Bacteria; phylum Bacillota; class Clostridia; order Christensenellales; family Christensenellaceae; genus UBA5399. The sequence continues at coordinate 979 of JAVBSU010000182.1, read as the reverse complement.
CTTCCGTTACGAAGGCCATGCGCCGCCTTCTTATCGAGTCCCTTATGGAAGGACTCGTTATCTTCTCCCCGCCGTAGTAAAGTTCTCCGCCGGTAAAATGGTCCGCTCCAAACACGCAGCGCATGACCTCAGTGCGCCGCGAACCTTTGAGCCCTGTCAGCACAACGACTTCCTTGCGCCTCACCTCAAAGCTGACATCATTGAATATACCGGCTCTACAAAGCCCTTTGGCTTCCAACACCACCTCCCCGGCGTCCTCACCCTTGGGCGGGAACATCTCACTCACCCCGCCTTCCCCGTCGCCGATCATGCTCGTCACAAGGCCGGCCTCAGCCGCTTTGCTCCTGTCATTCACCTCAACGGCGCCGACTACCTCGCCGTCCCTAAGTATTGTTATGCGGTCGGACACGGAAAGTATCTCGTCCAACTTGTGCGTGATGAAGACAACGCTTTTCCCCTCCGCCTTAAACTGCCCGATAAGTTTCAGCAGCCGCTGTATCTCGGCCTCGGAAAGCGCGGACGTCGGCTCGTCCAGAAGGATTATCGGGGCGTTCAGCGATACTATGCGCGCTATTTCCACCATCTGCATGTCCGCCACCGCCAGCCTGTTAAGGGGCGTTCTGGGATCAAGGCCCATACCGATGGAGCGCAAGACCTGCTCCGACTTTTTGTTGAGTTCTTTCCAGTTGACAGCCCCAAACGCCGTTTTGGGCAGCCTGTTCAAAAAAATATTTTCGGCCACGGTTATATTGGGCAGGACGGTCAGCTCCTGGTGAACCATGCCTATACCCTTTAATCGGGCGTCGTTCGGGCTGTCTATGCGCACCCTGCTTCCGTCTATGAAGATCTCTCCTTCATAGTCCTTCACGACGCCGTCAAGTATTTTTAGCAGCGTGCTCTTGCCCGCGCCGTTAGCGCCCAAAAGCGAGTGTACTTCGCCTTTTTTAAGGCCGAAAGCGACGTTCTTGAGCACGGCGGC
>JAVBSU010000058.1:0-5798 GCA_031556555.1 Christensenellaceae bacterium | reverse complement strand
CGATGGATATTATAAGGCTCATGTTCGCGGTAGTTAAGGATGTGTTTATGAGCGCTTCCATATCGCCGTCTATGCTGTTCACCGCTCCGGACGTCATCGTCTTGAGCGCCGCGGACTGGCTTTCCGACTGGCTTATATCAGCGTTCAGCTCTTCCAGCGTATCGCCGTAGCCCTTCAGCGCATTCACATAACTTTCAAACGTTTCTCCCAGGGTGTTGGCCAGTCCGGCATACTCCTCGGAAAGATTTTGGCTTTTAAGGTTTTCTATAAGGGCCTTTGAATCGCCATACTCGGACTGTATGCCGTCAAGGGATGACATATCGTCGGCATTTGTCAGGCTGGAACTCAGCCGCCCAAGGTCGCCCACATTGAATATAACCTCAACTATGGTCTTTAGCTGGTTGTCCATCTTGTTGGCCACAGCCCGCCCCCCGGCGTTGTTTCCCGCGGCCGCGTTCGCCTGGGCGCTTGCGTTGAGCTTGGAAGGGTCAGAGGACAATTCGCTCAACTGGTTATCGTAAAATGCCTGCGCGGCCTGCCCGAAGCTGGCCATGAGGCTTTCAACATCCGCCTCTGAGGCCTCCAGTTGTTCCCTGTCCGACTGTATTTTTGTAAGCGTATCCTTCCATTCCTTGAAGCTTTCGGTCATCCCCAATATGCCTTCCTGGTATTTCCCTTCGAGAGCCGCATCGTCCGTCAGGCCTTCCTCAAGGTTTGCGAACGCCGAATCTATTGCCGCCATGGCGGTATTATAAGCGTCCTGGTTCATTGATACGTATATTTTCTGTGCTTCGGTGTTGGCAACGTTATAATCGTCCAGTACTTCATTTCCATTTGTTTGCAAAGCGGAATATGAATTTATCTTCCCAAGGTTTCTATTGGATAACACACTGCTGGCGATCGTCACTCCCGACAGTACCAGCGCGAGTATTATTACGATTACGAAACCCGACGTAATCCTCCTGCCCACAGACTTCTTGTTTTTCATAATACACATCCTCCCGAGCATTTTGCCGTCATTTCAATTGCATGCCTACCCATTGTAGCATATATTTAACTGAATTAGCATAGTTTAATGTAAAGAACAGCATTTTTTATTAAATACTAATGCCAACCTAAAATGCCGTATATTTGAGGTCTTTTTCCCGCGCTGCTTCGTTGCCGTCCCTTGACGTAGCTACCTGCTACGCCTGTGTGCCTGCGCCTTGCATCACGAAAAAATCCTCACAAATCTTCCCGGCATTTCAAATTGGAATTAGTATACGACGCGAAGCGCGCTTCCCCTGTTCGTCTTTTTCACTTCAATGAGAGCGCTCACGTTTTCCCTCAATGCTTCTACGTGCGAAATTATCCCTATAAGCCTTGATCCTCCCATTACGCTCGTAAGTATGCTCAGGGCGTCTTCTATCGAATCCGGATCCAACATGCCAAAGCCCTCGTCTATGAACATCGCGTCCATGCGTATCCCCCCGTTGCGCGCCTGGACGACAGCCGCCAGCCCCAGCGACAGAGCCAGCGCCACCAGGAATTTTTCCCCGCCCGACAGGCTTATGACGCTGCGCCTCTCTCCCGTGTGGGAATCGAACACCTCCAGTGAAAGGCCTATGCGCCTCTCCCGCCCCGCGCCTTCCGAACTGCGGTAAAGCTGGTAACGCCCGTTGTGCGCCAGCTTTAGCAGCTTATTCGCCTCCGCCGTCACCGACGACAGCATAACCCCCAGCACATACCTCTTTATGCCTACGCCGAAGTCTCCCCGCAGCAGCCGTGCAAATCCGTCCAGCCCGGCGTATTCCCGCTTCTGTTCGTCAAGGAGCGCGCTTTGCACGCGCACTTTGCCGTACGACTCCTCCATGAGCTCCAGCCGGGCCGCAAGCTGCGCGGACCGCGCCACAAGATTCCTTTTCGCCTCCGCCGCCCGTGCGCTGTTTTGTTCCACAGCCTCCATGTCAGGACGCGCCGCGCCGTGCGCCCACTCTTCCAATTCTTCCCGCCTGCGGCCGGCGGCCATCAGCCTGCTTTTGTAGCTTTCGATTTTGTGTTTGAGCCCCTCCCTCTCTTCCTCGCCAATGCTGCACTCCCTGACCTGTTCGTCGTTTGTGAATCCGTATTTCGCGCACTCTTCCCTGTATTCATCCATTGAGCGCTCAAACTGTTCCTCCGCGTTGGCGCGCTCCGCACCGGCGCTCATGAGCAGCGCCTCCGCCGTGCCCATGCTTTGGGCTGCTTTATTTATCGCCGCGAGCAGCGCGGCCTTGTCATCCTTTTTTCCGGCAGCTTCTGAAATCCGCGTTTCGTGTGCTTCGGCCTCGCACTCCCCTATTTCCTGTACAACGGCCTGCAATGCGCTCTTCTCCTTATCCAGCTCCCCCCTGCACTCCTCAACATACGACTCAGCGCGGCTGAGGTCTTCCGCTCCCGCTATGGATCCGTGGCTTTCCGCCTTCATGGGATGCGACCCGCTCCCGCATACCGGACAGGGACGCCCATCCACCAGCGTTTCGGCCAGGGCGAACGCAATGTTATCAAGGTATCTCCGCTTTGTGAGTTCGTAAAGCTGCCTGGCCTCGGCGGCTTTTTTGTTTTTCGCCTCCACCCTTTTCGCCAGCTCGCCGCTCTCCGCGTAGAGGTAGGCAAGGTGCCCGCGCAGCCGTTCCATTAGAGCGCCGTAGGCCGCCCGCGCCGCCGCCGAATTCTTTTCCGCCGCCGCGCAGTTTTCCTCCCTCTTTTCGAGTATGGCCTTCATCCGCGCCGCGTTTTTCCTGTACGGCGCGACCTTTTGCGCGTCCGCGGCTTTTTTGAGCCGTTCTTCATCCTTGCCATACTCCCCGCCTTCGCTCACAAGGTTGTTGTGCTCCGCCACGGCCAGGTCGTGCTCACCGAATGTCTTTAATATCGCGGCGGCTTCGCTTAGCGCTTTTTGCGCGCCGGCGTCCAGTCTGTCCGCCTCTTTTAAGAGCCCGCCCACTTCCGCGGCGCCTTTTTTGTTTTCTTCTATAAGAGCGGAAAATCCTTCCTCGTCCGCGCAGTCAAACTGTGAAAGCATGTTTTCTATGCGCGCTTCGGCCTTATCGTTTTCGCGTTTCATCTCAGCCGCCATCTCACACAGCCGGCCTGTGACCACATCCCAGTCGTCCGCGTGGAAGAGAGTGGAAAGTATTTGCTCCTTCGCCGCCGAATCCGCCACCAGCAGGCTTTCAAACTGGCCCTGCGGCAGCACTATAACCTGCCTGAACTGTTCGTAACTGAGCCCGAGGATCTCCTCCGCCTTGCTCCTTACGTTTTTGAGCTTGGGGTTTTCGAAGAAAGGCGCGAAGTTGCCCTCGTCGTCCTCGAAGAAGGCGTTCTGGCTGAGCCTTGCCTCTCGCCCGCCGCTCCTTTTCATCCTTATCTCCACGCCCCGCGTGAACTTATACTTTTTGCCGCCCGCTTCAAACACGAACTCCACCGACATCGGCGCGTCCTCCGGCGCGAAGTCGCTGCGCATGGACGCCAGATCCCCCCTGCTCCCGCCGCTGCTCTGCCCGAAAAGGGCGTAGCACATGGCGTCCAGGATGGACGTTTTGCCCGAACCTGTTTCACCGTATATGAGGAAGAGCCCCGCGCCCGCCAGCCGGGAGAAGTCCATTTCCTGTTTTTTCACATACGGGCCGAACGCCTCAAAAGAAAGGTATAATGGTATCATTCACGCCCTCCGCCCAGCGTCTCCCTCACAGCCCTGTCGAATGCGCTTATGAGTTTTTCCGCCGGTTCTTCCCCGTTAGCGCTCTCCCTGTAAAACCTCAGCATCAGCTCGCGGGGCGAAAGCGCCGTCACCTCGCTGACGCTAAGGCTGCTCGCCCCGTCCTCCATGCTGTAAGGCACGCCGTCCAGCTCTAAAAGGTTTGGGTAACAGTTCAGGAATATGTCGAACAGGCCCAGGTGCGCGTGTTCGTCATCCAGTACTACTTTAATATAATCATCAGGCCGGGGATCGTTTTCGGCCGCCGCCAGCACGGCTTCATAATCCCCACTTACTACGCGCATATCGCGCGACGCGCTCACGGGTATTTCCCTTATGTCCATCGAATCCGTGTCGATGAGCGTCACGGACTTCTGCTGGCCCCATTCCGAAAACGAAAGCTTTACCGGCGACCCGCTGTACCTGATGTTCCCGGTAAGGCTCTGCGCCTTGTGGAGGTGCCCCAGCGCCACGTAATCGAAGCAGTGGAGCGCCTGCGTTCCCACCAGCCCCGCGCCGCCCAGCACAGCCGGCCGGCCGCTGCCTGTGACGTCCGCGCCCGAAACAAAGAGGTGCGCCACGAGGCTATTCTTCCTGCCCGGCACAAACCGCGACCGTATCCCATCCAGTACGGCATTGAGCGCGTCCCCATAATTTTCTATCTGCGCGTCCGCATGCATGTATCTTGCTTCTTCAATTGAAAAGAAAGGCAGGAGGTGTATGCCGCAGCCGCCCATCTCCACCGTTTTGATTCCGTCCTTTATGGACCCCGCGACCGTGAGCCCCGCGCGGCTTAAGAGTTCCCCGCACACCGCCAGCCTGGTGGCCCCGTCGTGGTTGCCAGCTATAACGAACACCTTAATGCCGCAGCCAACGCACAGCTCCGTCATCAAATCGCTGTACAGCGCCATCGCCTGCGCGGGCGGCGCAGCCCTGTCGTAAACGTCACCGGCCACTATGAGCGCGTCCGCTTTCTCGTCCGCCGCGATTTTAACCAGCTTGCCCGCGAACTCGCGCTGGCCGTCAATGAAGCTCACGCCTCCCATGGCGGCCCCTAAGTGCAGGTCTGAAGTGTGTAATATCCGCATGCTCTCCCCTCAAAAATAATGCCGGATCAATCGTATGAATCAATCCGGCACGTTTTATCAATCACTATTCCCGCTCCACCATGTTTACAGCATATCGATGTTGAACATGAATATCAGGTCGGTATCTCCGTCCGGCAGCCTGTCCTTGGCGATGGCGCACACATATTCGCTCTGGGATCCGGACATGTTGTGCGGCACGGAACACATATCGCTTAAAAACTTTACGTTGCATATTTCGTCCACGACTATGCTCTTCTTCACATCATTGAGCTGCAGCACTATGAGCATGTCCTTTGAGCCTTCCACATACACCTTGGCAGCTTCCCGGAGTATGTTCATTGTGCGTGCGTAGGACGTCGCTTTCATTTTTTTAATAGCTTCCCGCGCCTCGTCCCGCTTGCCCCCGGCCATCAGCTTTTTTACCACCTTGCCTGTCTCGTGCACCTCAAGGTGCGGATGCTCAATAGTCTTTATGTACATTTCAAAATAATTGTTGTCCGTCTCGTAGCTGTCAAACCATTTGCCGAATTTGCACATGTGAGGGTCGGTTGTAAGGGTGAATTCGGTTCCGTCCTCCACCGACTTTTCCAGCGCGGCAACCCAGTTTTCGTGATCCTGCATCCGCTCGGTCATGAACTCCGCCAACTCTTCGCCGTGGCTCCTTATACCGAAGAGTTTTCGCATGTCGTAAACGGGCACAGCCTCTTCGTGAAACAGGATGACGCCGCGCGCATAGCTTTCCATGCCCACCATGGGCGTGACTTCGCCCAATACCTCAAGGTGCAGTACATACTTGCTTGAAAGCGCGTATTTATTATCTTTCACCGTGAATATAACGTGCGGCAAGTCCTGGTTTTGTTCAATTGTTTCATCCCTTACTTCATCCATAGTCCCCATTAGCATCTCCGCATTCCTAATATTATTAAATCGATAAGCTCTTTTTCTGCCGTATGAGTGAAGTTTTTTATACTTTAATTATACAAATTTTAATA
>JAVBSU010000176.1:0-3985 GCA_031556555.1 Christensenellaceae bacterium | reverse complement strand
TTCCTCATCACCGAGGTCATGTTCTTTGGCGGCCTGTTCCTGGCCTACATGCTGTATCGGGTGTGGTACCCGAAAGCATGGTCGGAGGCCAGCCTCGAGCTGAACGTCATACTCGGCGGCGTCAACATAAAGGGTGGCGAGGGCACTATAGGCGGCGTTGTGCTGGGCACGCTCATACTCATGATCTTAACGAACGGTATGAACATGATGGGCATAGACACGTTCTTCCAGCAGGTCGTGACCGGCCTTGTCCTCTATGTCGCCGTACTTGTAAACGGCATAATGAACCAGCGCTCCTTCAGCGGAAAGCACAAGCTTCCGGCGCGCAAGTAGTATAAGCGAGTATAGAAAGTGAACCAGGAAGACAGATACACATTAAAACTTAACGCGGCGCGGCTTTACTATCTCAAGAAAATGACGCAGATGGAAATAACCAACCTTTTAAACATCTCGCGCCCCACGCTTATAAAGCTCCTCCGCGAAGCCCAGGAAGAGGGCATCGTAAGGATTGAGGTGTGCGACGTGGCCGGGATGACAGAGCTTAGGGGGCTTGAGAACCAGCTAAAGGCTTTCCTTGGGCTAAGGGACGTCAAGATAGTAAACCCGGACAGCGACGCGGACGACGCCATAATAAGCGCGATCGGCGGCGGAGCCGCGCCTTACGTCGAGGAATACATCGGGCCGGGAGTACGCGTGGGGATAGGCTGGGGCCGCACGCTCGAGGACTTCGCCATTAACGTAGGGGTATCCAAGGCGGCGCGCAAGGCCAACTTCATGCCCATACTGGGCGGCCCGGGAAGCACGGGCGGGGCTAACGCCACCATGTTCCCCAACATCCTGTGCGAGAGGATAGCGGCCAAGTTTCCCGGCAGCGTTATAGATTACGTCTACGCGCCCCTCTTCGCGGAAGACAAGCGCACGCGCGACGCTTATACCTGCCTGCCCGGCACGAGGGAAGTGCTGGAAAAGTACGACGCGCTGGACGTTGCGCTGGTTGGCGTAGACGGGGATGCCGGCCACTCCACTACCCTGAGCATGGAGAAGAGCATTTCGGGCGCGATACCAAAGGACGTCAAGCGCGGCATTGCGGGAAACGTGTGCGCTCACTTTTACGACGAGGACGGCAGGCTTCTCCTTTGCGGACTAATGGAAAGGATAATATCCATAACTCCCGCCCAACTGAGAAAAACACCCGTAGTAATCGGCCTCGCGGGCGGGGCCCACAAGACCGGGTCAATAATCGGCGGCGCGAAGGCCGGGCTTTTCAACGTGCTGGTAACGGACGTATACACGGCCAACAGAATACTTTCAAGGCGGGGCTAAACACATGGACAATTTTAAAATACGCAACGCTATAGAGGCGGACGTTCCGCTGATACTCGGGTTCATCCGCGAACTGGCGGAGTATGAAAACATGCTCGATCTGGTCGTGGCCACAGAAGACATCCTGCGCGAGTGGCTTTTCGATAAGAAGGGCGCGGAAGTCCTGATATGCGAAGCGGACAGCGTTCCCGTTGGGTTCGCGCTCTACTTTTACAATTTTTCGACTTTCCTGGGGCGCGGCGGCATTTACATTGAGGATATATTCATACGGCCCGAACACAGGGGCAAAGGTTACGGAAAGCGCCTTTTACGGGAGGTTGCTCGCATCGCCACAAGGCGCGGCTGTGGACGGGTAGAATGGGCGTGCCTCGACTGGAACGAGCCCAGCATCGCCTTTTACCTCTCCCTCGGCGCAGAGACAATGGACGACTGGACAGTTTACCGCCTGTCGGGAGAGACACTGGAACGTTTTGCTAAGAGCAAATAGAAATCTATTTCGGGCTCCGCCCGAACCCGCAAGGGCCGGCCGACCCTTGACCCGGCTCACTTCGTTCGCCAACTTTTTATATTATAGCGGGTTTTGAAGAGTCCAGAGGAACTTTTGAGCGCTAGCAAAAGTTCCTTTGGCCGTCGGAGACGACCTTTTTCTTACTTCTCCAATATCCTGGCCAAAAATTCTTTTGTTCTATTGTGTTTGGGTTCGTTGAAAATGACGGCGGGTATGTCGTCCTCGACTATGACGCCCGCGTCCATAAAGACTGTACGGTTGCTGACGTCGCGTGCGAACGCCATCTCATGCGTCACAACCACCATGGTGAGGCCCGACTCGGCGAGCTGCCGCATGACTTTTAGAACCTCGCCCACCATTTCAGGGTCGAGCGCGGACGTTGGTTCGTCGAACAGCAGCACCTCGGGTTCCATCGCGAGGGCGCGCGCTATGGCTACGCGCTGCTTCTGCCCGCCCGATATCTGCGCGGGTTTGGCGTCCTCAAACTGCGCCATGCCAACTTTGTCGAGGTACTTTCTGGCGTTTTCCTCGGACTGTTTTCTATCCTTGCCCAGGACCTTCATCTGGCCCACAACGCAGTTTTGCAGCACCGACATGTTGTTGAAAAGGTTGAACTGCTGGAATACCATGCCCACTTTCGCGCGGTACTTTGATATGGGCACGGAACCGTCCTGAATGTTCCTTTCGTGGAAGAGTATCTCGCCGCTCGTGGGCGATTCCAGAAGGTTCATGCACCGCAGCAGCGTAGACTTGCCCGAGCCGCTCGCGCCTATAACGCACACTACCTCGCCCACATCCACGCAAAAGTTTATGTCCTTTAAAACTTCGTTCTCACCGAAATTCTTTTTGAGGTGAATTACTTCTATTATGTGATCCGCCATTAGCTAACCCCTTTTCGACATGCTGGATACTAAATTAGTATTAGAGCCATTATAGCACGTTTTAAAAAATCAGTCCCCGGTTTTTGCAAAAACCGGGGACTGGGCAATTATTTTTTTAAGCTTCTTCCTGCGCTGGTTTGGCATCCGACACTACTGTCTTAAGTATGTCCACCGTCTCGAGCGCGTCCTGGAGCTCGTTCCTTAAACGCTTATTCTCGCTCTCAAGCTCTAAAAGCCGCGGAGGATCGGTCTCCGGGCGCACTGCCTTGTGCGCTTCGGCCGGCTTCTTCTTGCTCACCGGCTTAACTTTATCCTGCACGTGCCTGTCGAGCTCCACCACGTACGTGGCGTCCGAAAACTCGTTGAAAGCGCCGCGCTTCACGTAGTGGGTGTGAAGCAGGTCGTGACTCTTGTGCCCGTTGGGCTTGCCGAGGTACTCCTCGTAAATCGCCTGTATGAACGGGTTTTCGTGGCTCTTTCTCAGCGTCTTGCTCTCGTCCTCGGTGTACAGGCCGGAAAGGCGTTTTGTCCGCACGTTGGGGTCTTCGCTCCTTGGCTGGCCACCTCCCATTATGCAGCCGCCCGGGCAGCCCATAACCTCTATGAAGTGGTAGCCGCTCTCGCCGCTTTCTATCTGCTCCATTAGCTTGTTGGCTCCGGCGAGGCCGCTTGTTACCGCCACCTTTACTTCCACGCCGTCCAGGAACGAATAATCCGGCAGCGGGTTTTCGATCTTGAGTGTGGCGTCCTTGACCTGGTCGAGGCCGACTATCGGCGTTACGTGCAGGCCGTCAAAGGGAAGCTCCCTGCCCGTCACGAGCTCGTAAACCGTCCGGAGCGCCGCCTCCATGACGCCGCCGGTAAGGCCGAAGATATCCGCCGCGCCGGAGGACATGCCCAGTGGGCTGTCGAACTCCTCGTCTTTGAGATGGTTTAAGTCTATGCCCGCAGCCTTTATCATCTCGGCCAACTCGCGGGTCGTTATGACGGCATCCACGTTCTGCATACCGTCGTTCTTCATTTCCTCGCGGACTATCTCGAACGTCTTGGCCGTGCACGGCATTACCGAAACAACGAAAACATTCTTCGGGTCCGCGCCTATCTTATTGGCGTAGTAACTCTTCACGAGCGCGCCCAGCATTGTGTGCGGGCTCTTGCAGGTGGAGAGGTGCTCCAGCTGTTCGGGGTAGTTGTGCTCCACGTACTTTATCCAGCCGGGGCTGCAGCTCGTTATCATGGGGAGCGGCGCCTTCCCGCCCGTCAGCGCATCCTT
>JAVBSU010000109.1:0-4212 GCA_031556555.1 Christensenellaceae bacterium | reverse complement strand
CGGACTGTCGTCCGCTTCCAAAAATCATAACGCGTTTTTGGAGATTCTTAAGAACCTTTTTGGCGTTAGCAAAAGGTTCTTAAGCCGCCGGAGGCGACCTTAAATACATAACTAGGAGGAAAGATGGAATACAAAAACGTGAGCTCGACTCCTGTCGTTAGCACATACAAGCAGGACATGAGCATTGAAGACCTGGAAAAACTCGCGCTGCAACTACGGCGCGACACTATCGAACTGACTTACTACTCGGGAACAAAGTCCAGCCACACGGGCGGCGAACTGTCCTCTGCGGACATAATGGCCGTACTTTACGGCTACGCGCTCAATCTTAAGCCGGAAGAGCCGGAATGGAACGGGCGGGACGTTTTCGTAATGAGCAAAGGCCACTGCTCGGGCGTAATGTACGCGGCAATGGCGTGGCGCGGCTACTTTAAGCGGGACGCGCTGTGGAACGAATTCAACCAGGCGCACGGCCTGCTGCAAGAACACTGCAACCTTCATCTTCCAGGCGTGGAAGCTTCTACCGGCTCGCTCGGGATGGGCCTTGCGAACGGCTGCGGCTACGCCTGGGCCATGAAGCATGACGGCCAGGATGAAAGGCGCAGCTACGTTCTGCTGGGCGACGGCGAGTGCACGGAAGGCCAGATTTGGGAGAGCATGGGCCTCGCAACCCAGCAAAAGCTGGATAACCTAATTGCAATAGTCGACTACAACAAATACGTCATATCCAACACCATAGCGGAAGTTATGGACCTTGAGCCCTTTGAGGCGCGCTGGCGCGATTTCGGCTGGCATGTCCAGCGGATAGACGGGCACGGCATCCCAGCCATAAAGGGCGCGATAGATATCGCCCGCTCAGTGGGCACAGCGCCCGGCAAGCCCCGAGTGATTATCTGCGACACAATAAAAGGCAAAGGCATCTCATTCATGGAGGAAGACGCGATACACTGGCACGCCGGACATCTGGACGACGAGATTTTTGCAAAATGCATGGGGGAACTTGGCTATGAGTAAGATGATGTATGGAGTTTCGCTCAAAGGTTTTCGCTCCGCCTTCGGCGACACGCTTGTAAGTATGGGCGAGAAAAAGGACAACCTCGTTGTGGTGGATGCCGAAACGGGCACTGTAACGAACGTTATGGATTTCAGGGACAGGTTCCCGGACAGGTACGTGACCTGCGGCATTGCCGAACAGACGGCGGTAAGCTTTGCCTTCGCCCTGTCGCGCAGCGGAAAAATACCCGTTGTGCCGCTGTTCAGTTGTTTTTTGGCCAGAAGGGCGTGCGACCAGATATATATCCAGATAGGCTACGCGAACGCCAATGTAAAAATGGTGGGCTGCTATTCCGGCATGACAACGCCTAACACAGGCGCTACTCACCAGTCCATAAACGATATAGCGATAATGCGTTCCATGCCGAATATAGTCGTTGTGGAAACCGCCGACCCCTTTGAGCTGGAGCAGGCCGTAGAACAGATGATAGAGTACGAAGGGCCTGTGTTCCTACGCATGATACGCGGGGACATCCCCAAGTACGATAATCAAAGGTATACGCCCGAAGACCACAAATTCGGCCTTTTCAAGTCCAGCGTGCTTCGCGAAGGCAGCGACATCTCGCTCATCGCCTCCGGCCTCATGGTGCCGCGCGCGCTTGAGGCGGCCGGGATACTCGCTGAAAAAGGCGTAAGCGCGGAAGTGGTGAACTGCACAGCCATAAAGCCCATCGATACCGAGACGATCGTCGCTTCCGCCAGCAAAACCGGCCGGGTCGTCACCTGCGAAAACAACAACATCTACGGCGGCATGGGCAGCGCCGTCGCCGAATGCCTCGCCCAACACTGCCCTGTTCCCATGCGCTTCATGGGAATAGAAGACGTTTACGGCTGGTCGGGCGACTTAGGCGATCTCTTTGAAATGTACGGCCTTACCACGGAAAAAGTATTGGAAAAGGCCAACGAGCTCTTGTAATGTTATCTCAGGGGCGCTGTCCCTGAATCCCGCAAGGGCCGGTTGGCCCTTGACCCACGGCAGCTCACGCTTGCCTTAACATAAATATATTATCGTAAGTCGAACGTAAGTTCGACGGGGGTCTGGGGAACAAGTTCCCCAGCGGATTCTCAAGGCGGAGCCTTGAGCCGTCGGAGACAGGCTCTAATAAGGAGTAAGATCATGAAAGCTGGAGTTATAACAAAAGTAAATACCGTGGAATACAAAGACATGCCCGATCCTGTGCTGGAACCGGGCAAGGCCATCGTAAAAGTTGCGTACGCGGGCTATTGCGGGCCGACGGAGCAGGCGATTATAGGCGGTATGCACCCGCGCGCCACCTTTCCCCTTATAAACTGCCATGAATTTTCGGGCGTAATTGAAAAATCCAATCCGGGCAGCGGGTACAAGCCGGGCGACAGGGTGATCGTCTTCCCACTGCTCTACTGCGGCGGATGCTATGTCTGCAAAGAAGGCAACAGTTACATATGCACGCACCTCGGCCTCATCGGCATAGACTGCGACGGCGGCTTTGCCGAGTATTGCAGCGTACCCGAGAGGAACCTCGTACGCGTGCCTGACGGCATGAGCGATATGGCGGCGGCCTTTACTGAGCCCGTGGCCGTCTGCCTGCACGCAATACGCGGCATCGGCTTTAAAGTGGGCGGCACCGCCCTCGTTACGGGCGCGGGGCCAATTGGCCTCATAACGGCGGAGTGCCTTCGTGTCGCGGGCGCTGAACGCGTAATAGTTGCCGAAATAGAGGACAGGCGCGTTGAATTCGCTAAGAAGTGCGGCTTCGAGGTTGTCAAAGAGATTTCCTCGTTGGGCAAGGAAGCTTTTGACTGCGTATTCGAAACGACAGGAGCTGAAGCTGTGCTGCCAGCCATCGTGGATGCGGTAAAGATCGCGGGCAAGATCGCCATAGTCGGCAAGTACGACTTCCCCGCCAAAGTTAACCTACACGATGTGCTGTTCAAGGAAATAACAATGAAAGGCTTCAGGGTCTACCGTGAAGAAGAATTCGAACAGGCGTTAAAGCTCATAGGGCTCAACGAGGAGCGCTTCACAAGGTACGTGACGGACACTTATCCGCTTGACCAGATAACGCAGGCCGTAAAAGATTTCGACTGCAAGAAGAACCTTTGCAAAATATTAGTAAAAATATAAAATAGAAACAATAAGGCTGCCCTGAAAGGCTCAGGTGCTAGGAAGCGCGTGATTCTGCGGGCGAGATAGAATTATGGCATTCATCGAGATCGCGGGATTGCGTGCCGGCGCCGCGGATGTCATGCCTTTCAGAGTAGCCGGAAAAGGATCAGATATGGAAAAATCAGTAGCAATAGTGCAGACCAGCGGCGTCTCCACGGCGGATCTTCACGCCTTGTGCGGAGAGATCATGCCCGGCGTAAAACTCTTCGACATAATAGACAGCAGCCTTTTAGCCGAGGTCGTCGCTAACGGCGGGGTCACCACAGCGGTGAGGCGGCGCTTGGTGACTTACTATGAAATGGCGCAGTCCATAGGCGTGGACGCAATACTCAACCAGTGTTCGTCTGTGGGTGAAGTTGTGGACGTTGCCCGCCCTCTCATAGACATACCCATAGTTAAAGTGGACGAGGCAATGGCGCGCAAAGCTGTTAGCATGGGCAGGAAAATCGCTGTTGTGGCGACAGTGGAGAGTACCATGGGGCCGAGCTCGCGCCTGGTTGAAACCATGGCCAGAGAAGCCAGCAAGGAGATCGAGCTTAATAAATACCTCGCCAACGGCGCAATGATGGTTCTGATCGAGACTGGCGACAGGGAAAAGCATAACGAAATGCTCCTTGGAGAGATCGAGCGCGCCGCAAGCGAAAACGACGTGGTCGTGCTGGCGCAGGGCAGCATGATAGTAATCGAACCCTTGTTAAGCCATATTAAAACACCCGTTCTAACCAGCCCGCGCCTGGGCGCCGAGTATCTCAAGGAAGTGTTATATAAATAAAACCTCCGGCGGCTCAAGGCTCCGTCTTGAGAATCCGCCGGGGAACAAGTTCCCCAGACCCCGCGCGAACTAGCGTTCACTTACCGATATTATAAAAGTTGGCGAACGAAGTGAGCCGGGTCAAGGTCCGACTGGCCCTTGCTGGATTTCCAAAGGGCAGCGCCATTTGGTCTGCTTAGATAAAAAGGAGAATTGCAAATTTAATCGATGAACAACTTTTACACATCTAAGAGGTGATTAA
>JAVBSU010000078.1:0-12079 GCA_031556555.1 Christensenellaceae bacterium | reverse complement strand
GAGGATTTGAACCTCTCCGTAGTAATATGTGAGAACGCCGAGCATTTGCCCGTGGTTTTTATGAACATTAAAGCGGCGATGCTGCTTTCACCCGAACACTCTGTGGAAAAATTGAAAGGAAGCGGCGGCGAGAAAAACCTTAACGACTTCCTTGACTTTTCTTCCGATTACGAGTATCTCTCTTTTTATCTCGCCATAAAAGAGATGGGGCGCGTGGACAATTTTTCCGTGGACCTCATTTCCCACGACGGCAAAAAAGTTCCCGCGGCAGTCTACGGAAAAAACATACTTACAAAAGAATCTAAGAGCTACGTGTTCTTTTACTTTGTGGAACAGCAATCGAATGTGGACGACAGCCGGGAGCACTGGCTGTTCAACATAATAAACACGGCCATGCTGGTGGATGACGTCGACAAGGCCATAAACATAATACTCGACCTGGCCGGCCGCAGGATAGGCGTCAGCAGGGTGTACGTATTCGAGGAAATATCGCCAACCAGCACAAGCAATACGTATGAATGGTGCGCTTCCGGCGTCACCCCGGCAATACAGGACTTAAAAGACCTCAAAAAGGCCGACTACAACTACGACACACTAGTTGATTCGGGCATGTACATAACGAACGATGTGCGCGAACTTCCCGAAGAGGACCGCGCAATCCTTGAAATGCAGAATATAAAGTCGCTGGCCATACTCACGATTTATGAGGGTGACAAACCCATCGGCTACGTCGGCTTTGACGACACTTCGCGTTACAGGGAATGGAGCCGCGAGGATATAGATTTTTTAAACTCGGTCGCCTCTCTCGTGGCTGTAATGATAAAGCGGCGCAACGCCGAAGGCAATTTGCGGCGCAGCCTCGATATCCTTCAGCTCATGTCCGATAATTCCGACGAAATAGTTTACGTCAGCGGCCTTGAAGACTATACCGTCAAGTTTGTCAGCAAGGCGCTTGCCGATTCACTTGGAAAGAAACGGGAGGAACTCATAGGTAAAAAGTGCTGGCAGGAGTTCCAGAAAGACCAGACCGGCCCCTGCGATTTTTGCCCTATCCCAAAAATAAAATTCCAACCCGGCCAGAGCCGTTCTGATGTTTACGTCTGGGAACAGCGCAACACGATAACCGGCCAGACATACCTTACAAAGGATAATATAGTGAAATGGGTGGACGGCGAATACGTTCACGCGGAAACCGCCATAAACATAACCCCCCTGAAAGAATACGAGGAAAAGCTCCGCTACCTGGCTTCAATGGACACGATGACGGGCGTCCACAACCGCGAATGGGGAACAAAGGAGTTGGAGAAAAAGCTGGCCGACCCGAAATCCGCCGGCAGCCTTTGCTTCCTGGATATTGACGGGCTTAAGTACACAAACGACCATTACGGCCACAACGAAGGCGACATGCTTTTAAAAGACGCCGTTAATATCATTCTAAAATACGTATCCAAGAACGGCTATATGTGCCGCTTCGGCGGCGACGAGTTTGTGATCTGGCTAAAAGAGCCTGTTGAGAAGACGGCGGAGATAATCAAGAGCATACGCAAAGAGATGGACATAATAAACCTTAGCGGCAAGAACAAGTACACAATCTCCTTCAGCTGCGGCATAGTCCCCTTTGAGCCGGGCGAAGGTAAATGTGCTACACTGGATTACCTTATCACACAGGCCGACTCTTTCATGTACGATGAGAAAATGGAAAAGCGCGGCCGTCTCAAGCGGCGGCGCCGCACGGATTAACGTTATACTAACCACTAATTAAAACACCTCATCTTTACGGTCTTTTTTCCGCGCTGCGGCGTTGCGGGCACTTGACGTAGCTACAGCTACGCCTGCGCGTCCTCGCCTTGCATCACGAAAAAAATCCTCGTAAATCTATCGGCATTTCAATCAGTGATTAGTATTAATTCAAATTTTTCAGGCTGTTCAAAAATCTGCAAGACTAGGAAGTAGAACTCGCATAGGAGTGAACTATATAAACAATATGTGAGCGTGTGAGTTCGCTGACGAAGTAAGCCGCCAGAGGCGGCGGTTGCAGAAATTTTCAACAGCCTTACTCGTTCATTGCGACCGTGCCCTTCAGCTTGGACGCGCGCACGGAATAAGCGCCGTCTTCATACGCTATGTCCACGACAAGTATCATTCCCTCGCCGGCCGACTGCGTGGCGACCTGCGCGCTGCCCGGCGAATTTGCTATATCGTATTCTTTGGTGACTATGTATCCGCCTGCCCTGAGCTTATCAAGGTAGGTTACAAGGTCGTCAAACACAGTACCGCTCAGGTATTGGTATTCCTGGTACTGCGTCCCGTTTGCGGTGCCCTTATTTACCGCGGTGACTTCCCGCTCGCCCACCACCGAATTTATGGAGGGTATGCTGTCGTCCCCAAAGTCATATGATTGCAGTTCCGCCGCTTTTTTCAGAGTGTTACAGGAGCAGAGGAGCACTGCCGTCGCGCACACCAGCAACACCAGGGCTGTATACTTGGTCTTTTTCACAGAATATTCCTCCCCTTACGCAGTTACTGCGCGGATTGATCCGCTGCTTGCCGCGGTTCTTTAATTGTTTGGACAGTCCCGGCATCCTGCGCCGGTTCCGAAGGCTCTTCAGCCGGAGCCTGTTCCGGCGGTTCGGCTTCCTCTACGGGTTCTACTATTTCAACCACTTCGCCCGCGGGCCGGACGATCTCAAGCTCCGCGCCCTGCCGGATATCCCCAAGAGTGTACTCCTGCTTGGCAGACGCGACTTCTATGCTGTCTATCGCCATGATGACCTTGGTGCCAAAGACGTCTTCGCCGTAAACATATACTCTGTAAACGCCCGCCACGCCCCCGAACTTGTCTAGGTCAAAGTCCATGCTGTAAAGGCCGTTGCCCATATCCTGTCCGGCGGAGGTTCTGGAACTGTCGGGCGCGCCCTCGCGCCACACCCTGAACAGAACCTGCTTTATGCCGGCTTCGCTGTAAACGCCTACTGCTTCCATTTTGAACTTTTTAGCGGTCGTGGGGCTCTTTTCGCTAAAGCGCAGTCCCTCCATTGACGGGGGCGCGAAGTGGCCGGGCTCGACCAGTTCTATTTTGCCGGTACCCAGAACCGCAAAGTTGCCGCGCTTGTCCTCGGCCGAAACGGTGACGTTGTACACGCCCGTTTGCCCGCCGTAGTCGGCTATGGTGAACGGTATAGCGTAATCGCCGCCCTTGGCCTCGCCCTGGATCACTTTCTTCGTGGCGGCCGCCGCGCCGCTGCGCCACACCGTAAACTTAACCTCTTTTATCCCGGACAGATCCTGCATGTTCTTGGCGCGTATCTCAAATTCAGTGTTTGCTGTTACAGCAGGCTGTCCCACAAACTCTATCCCACCCATTGTGGGAGCTTCCGTGTCCGGATGTATCGTTATAGACCTTTGCGCGGTGCTGACGTTGCCCGCGTTATCCCTGGCGTAAACCGTAATGCTGTAATCTCCCGCGATGTTGCCGAAGTCCGCCAGCCGGAACGCCATGGACCAGTTCCCCAGGCCGTCGCTTTTGCCCGCGAAATTCTTTTTGGTAGCGGACGCCGCTCCTGCCCGCCAAACGCGGAACACAACTTCCTTAACTCCCGAATCGCCGTCAGTGACGTTCTTCGCCCTTACTGTGAAGACCGTCTTTGACGTCGGGCTCTTTTCGTTGATATTGAGCGATTCTATCACGGGGGCGGTCTTGTCCGGATGCCCTTCCACAACTATGCTCTGCGTCAGGAAGCTTGAGTTGCCGGCCTTGTCGTAAGCGTATGCCGTAAATATGTATTCGCCCGGCGTCCCGCCGAAATCCGCCAGCCTGAAAACCATTGACCAATTGCCCAGGCCGTCGCTCACACCTGCGTAAGTCTTTTTGGTGGCGCTGGCTTCGCCCTTCCTGTAAACGCGGAACTTAACTTCCTTTATGCCCGAGCTGTCATCCATTACGCTCCGCGCCCTTACCGTAAAGCTTTCCTTTTCAGTCGGGCTTTTAACGTTTATATTGAGCGAGCCTATCACGGGCGGGAGCACATCCGCCGGTGTAGCCGTATCGCCGGTTTCGGCACGGGCCACGGTTTGTATTGAAAAGCATAGTATGAGCGTGAGCGCAAAGGCGGACGCTAAAATCAAAAGCGATGGAAACCGCTTTGTATGATGGTCAGTCATTTTTAACCTCGCGAGTCTAGTTTTTTTCATTATAATATTACCGCACGGCTTTGGCAACATTTTTGAATAAATGTTAAAGTTAAATTTACAATTTCGTGAACATGCTGTATAATATTCTTAATATTTTTCTACAAAATTGGAGTGTTCCCTTATGAAAATACTTGTTCTGGGCGGCGCGGGCTACATAGGTTCCCACGCCGTAAGGTCAATTCTCGCGTCCGGCAGCGAAGCCATTGTTGCGGACAGCCTTGAGACCGGGCACACAGCCGCAGTTGACGGAGGCGCAAAGCTCTACGTGGGTGATATACGCGACGGCGCGTTCCTGGACAATGTGTTAGGCAGTGAGAGGGTGGATGCCGTAATGCACTTTGCCGCCAACTCAAGGGTGGGCGAAAGCATGGAGCATCCCATTAAGTACTACGACAACAACATGGGCGGCGCGATAAGCCTTGTCAAGGCGATGGCGGCGCACAACGTTAAGCGCATCATATTCTCGTCCACAGCCGCGGTGTACGGCCAGCCCTCCGCTGTTCCCATATCGGAGGAAGCCCCCACTAACCCGGAAAACCCCTACGGAGAGACGAAGCTCGCCATGGAACGCCTCTTTAAGTGGGCGGGCATGGCCCACGGCATAAACTATGTCTCGCTGCGTTACTTCAACGCTTGCGGGGCGGACGAAACAGGCGATATCGGCGAAGACCACTCTCCCGAAACCCATCTGATACCCATAATACTCCAGGTCCCGCTGAAAAAGCGCGAATACGTTTCCATATTCGGCACGGATTACGACACGCGCGACGGCAGCTGCGTACGCGACTACGTGCACGTGAGCGACCTCATCTCCGCCCACATGCTGGCGCTGCAATACCTCAACGGCGGCGGCGCGAGCGGCATATTCAATCTTGGCAACGGCGTGGGATACACCGTACGCGAAGTAATCGAGACGGCCCGCCGGGTCACAGGCCATCCCATACCCGCGAGAGAGGAGGCACGGCGCGCCGGCGACCCGGCCGAGCTTGTTGCCGCCAGCGGAAAAGCCGCGTCGGTACTGGGCTGGAAAGCGGAGCACGGCAGCCTCACCGGTATAATACGTTCCGCCTGGAAGTGGCATAGCGCCCATCCTGACGGCTACGGCGCGGAGGGAGCGCTGTGATGGTGTACAGCTATGTTGACATGCTCATAGGATACGGGCTTAAAACCGGCCTGCTTGACGCGCGCGACGCCGTGTACGCTAAGAACCGGCTTTACGCGGCATTGTGCTTGGACGGCGGCGGCGCCGGAGGTGTAGTAGAAGACGAAAGCCTTGAAGCAATACTCGAGCATCTGCTCGATTACGCGGCTGAAACAGGCCTGATAACGGACAGTACGCACTTCCGCGACCTCTTCGACACGCGTCTCATGGGCATACTTACGCCTCCCCCCTCGCGTGTCATTGATAAATTCTACGAACTTTACTTCAAAGACCCGGCGAAAGCCACCAATTTTTACTACAAATTCAGCCAGGACAGTGATTACATAAGGCGTTACCGCATGGCAAAAGACATACGCTGGGAAACGCCCACGGAATACGGCGTGATAGACATGACCATCAACCTCGCCAAACCTGAAAAGGACCCGCGCGCCATAGCGGCGGCCGCGAAAACCGGCCACTCGGGTTACCCTAAATGCCTGCTGTGCCGCGAGAACGAGGGCTTCGCGGGAGACGCGGGCCGTCCCGCCCGCCAGAACCACCGCGTCATCCCCATTAAAGTTACGGGAGAGGACTGGTTTTTGCAGTACTCGCCCTACGTATACTACAACGAACACTGCATAGTGCTTAGCGGCGAACACCGGCCAATGAAGGTAGACAAAAGCGCGTTCGACCGCCTGCTGGAATTTTTGACCCTCTTCCCACACTACTTCATAGGTTCCAACGCGGACTTGCCCATAGTGGGCGGCTCCATACTCTCACACGACCATTTCCAGGGTGGAAACTACACCTTCGCAATGGCAAAGGCCCCGGTGGAGGAGCGGTTCGAACTGCCGTCCTTTAAAAACGTTTCGGCGGGCATACTGAAGTGGCCGCTCTCAGTCATAAGGCTCAACTGCGATGACCCGGCGGTGCTCAGCGCCGCGTCCACGCACATACTGAAAGCGTGGCGGGGCTACACGGACGAGAGCGCCTTTATCTTCGCGTATACGGACGGCGTTCCGCACAACACAATAACGCCCATAGCCCGCATGCGCGGCGGCGGCTTCGAGATGGACCTCGCGCTCCGGAACAACATCACCACAAGCGAACACCCTTACGGCGTCTTCCATCCGCACGAGGAACTTCACCACATAAAAAAGGAGAACATCGGCCTCATCGAGGCGATGGGCCTCGCGGTGCTCCCCGCCCGCCTCAAGGACGAGCTGTCCTCGCTGAAGGATTGCATCTTGAGCGGCGGCGGCCTCAGCGCGGACGAGAGCATCGCTCCGCACGCGGAATGGGCGGAGGAATTTTTAACCCGCCATAACGATTTTAACGATAAAAACGCCGGTGATATAATAAATGAAGAGGTGGCGCGCGTGTTCGTGCGTGTGCTGGAAGACTCGGGCGTGTACAAACGCGACAAAGCGGGGCGCGCCGCGATGATGCGTTTCATCGCCACGCTGTGAAAGGAAGCTTAGTCATGGACTACGAGGCAAAACTCGCAACGCTCGATCTCAATGGCCTGGCGGCTGGTGAAGCTTACATAAAACGCTGTAAGAAGCTTATAGAAAGCTTTAAAGCCGAATTTGGCGGCGCGGGCATCTCTCTTTTCAGCGCGCCCGGACGGGTGGAGATAGGCGGCAACCATACCGACCACCAGCGCGGCTGCGTGCTTGCTGCGGCTATAAACCTCGACGCGCTCGGCGCCGCAGCTCCTAACAATACCGGCGAGATAAGGCTGCTGTCGCGCGGCTACCCGCTTTGCTCCGTTTCGGTGGGTGACCTCAGCCCGCGCGAAGAGGACGAGGGGACTACCACGGCGCTCGTCCGCGGCGTGGCGGAGGCGTTCACAGCCAGAGGCGCAAAGCTGGGCGGCTTCGACGCCTGCCTATCCTCCGGCGTGCTGAAGGGCTCCGGCCTATCGTCGTCCGCCGCCTTTGAGGTCTTCGTCGCAACGGTCATAAACGGGCTGTTTTGCGGCGAAAGCTTTAGCCCTGTGGATATAGCTATAATGAGCCAGTACGCGGAGAACGTGCACTTCGGCAAACCGTCCGGCCTTGAAGACCAGACGGCCAGCGCCTTCGGAGGCGTAGTTTCTATTGATTTTAAGGATCCGAAGAATCCTGTTGTGAAAAAGATGGAGCCTTCGTTTAACGGCCACGCGCTGTGCGTGATCGATTCGGGAGCGAGCCACGCGGATCTTACGCCGGCGTACGCCTCTATACCGGAGGAAATGGCGCTGATTTCCGGCTACTTCGGCCATGAGTACCTGCGTGAAGTTGACGAGACTGCCGTTATAGAGAGCCTGCCCGGGTTGCGTGAGAAGTTTGGCGACCGGCCGGTGCTGCGCGCACTACACTTCTTCGCGGACAACAAGCGCGCCGCCGATGAGGCTTCCGCGCTCAGCCGCGGCGATTTTACCGCTTTCCTTTCACTGGTAAACGAGTCGGGCCGTTCTTCGTACATGTACCTGCAAAACGTCATAGCTGACAGTGGGGCGAAGGAACAGTCGCTCGCGGTCACGCTGGCGCTGTGCGACGAATTCCTAGGCGGCCGGGGCGCTTTCCGCATGCAGGGTGGAGGGTTTGCCGGCACCGTCGAGGCCTTTGTGCCCGAAGACATGCTCACAGGCTTTAAAGCCAAAATAGAAGCCGCCCTGGGCGGAGGGAGCTGCCACGTGCTGTCCGTGCGCCCGCTCGGCGCGCTGAGGTTATTCTGAAATTATCAGGGCTCCGCACCTGAACCCCGTTGGGGGGCATGCCTCCCCCGGCAAGCTGCCGCTTGCCTTTATACAAAAAAACCCCTGTTTTCACAGGGGTTAAGTTGGTTAAAAACTCAGACTTTGCGGCCCATATGACCCGACGCGGACTCCGCGAAGAAGGCTATGCCGCCGACTATGAGGTAGATGCCCAGCACATAAGCCATTGCCCATGCCGCCGCCAAAGGGGCGATTATAAGGAATATGCCGAGTATCAGGTTTATAATGCCGCTGGCCAGTACAAGCCCTGTGTGCTGCTCCCCCGCCTTCTTTAGCGCCGAGTGCGAGGAAATCTGCATTATGCCGCCGAAGATAGCCAGGAAGCCGAGCAGGAACGTGAATGTCTCCAGCCTGCTTACCGGGCCGGACAGTATCAGCAGCACGCCCAGTATAATAAATATGATTCCGTTTGCGCACGTCCAGCCGTTCCTGTAGCCGGAAGGCGTCCTGAAGTAAACTATAAGCTGATATATGCCATAGACTACAAAACCTATCGTAGCTATGGCCGCTACAATCATATCCGTCCTTATGGGGAAAATAAAGAAAAGTACGCCCAGTACGATCATAAGTATGGCGACCACTATGCCCGCAACCTTGTTGCCTTTTGTGATCTGCCTGGCCATGTCGTTCATGCTCTTCCTGGGCCCGTTCGGATTTTGGCCCGAGCCACCCCCGTTAACCGCTTCACTCATTTAATATGCCTCCCTGTTTGTTATTTAATATTTATATCATATTTATAGAATATAAACAAATTTTGTGCATTCGAAACAGCATCTGTACACTCATTCGCGCAGGCTTCGTCAATAATAATTTAATATGGTGGTAAGCAGCGCTATTGCCGCGAAGATGACGGCGGCGAACTGGACTTTTATGTGCGTACTCACTACCACTCCTTCCTCCACCCTCAATGGCGCGTCCTGCCCTAAGAATGGCAGCAAGAAGAGCAGCGGCACGAAGTAACGCCCCTGCACGCCCAGTATTGTGTCCGCCCTTACGGGAGTCCACGTCAGGTACAGCGCGAGGTAGGTCACGAATATTGTCAGCAGTACGAGAAACAACATCCAAAGGCGCGATACCGCAGGCGTCCTCATTGCGTTATCCGCCGGGGACGGAGCGCTCATATAGCGCGTGTACGCGAGCCCGGCCACAGCCACAAATCCCACGTAAATGTAGACGAATATCCCGTATACGTTGTAAGTCAGCTGGCCCAGGCTGAAAAGCTGCTCCACATTCGTCCCAAGATCGCGCATTATACTCTTTGTGAAAATAGAAACCGCAGTCCCCGGGTTTTGCATCATGAAAGCCAACTGTTCGACGAGGTTGGCGCCCTGCGTGTTCGTGTTGCCCGCAATGGCTGACGTCCCCCCCGCTCCGAGGCTTATCATAAATACCGCCCCAACGGCCGAAAGGGCAATTATTACGGCGGCCATTATCCACTTTATTTTTCGCGAGCAGAAGCGCTTTTTGGGGATGAAGAACGGCAGCAGGGCCAGCGGGGCGAGCGTATACTTGTTCATGACAAGCAGCACCGTAATAGCCATGAATATGAGCATATGCTTCCACGATATGTCGAAACGCGAACTGAAGCACAGCCGGCTGAAGTAAGCCACCATGAGGAGGGCTAGGCCGTAGGTCAATGCGTCAGGATTGTACGAACCGGCCAATACAAGGCTCATTGGCATGAGCGCCATGACAGCCATGTAGAGCTTGAACCTGACTGTGTACTTAACCGCGAAAAAAGCGAGGATGGCGTAAACTATGGCGTTAAGTATCCTGCCCATGTAGAAATTGACGCCCATGTTCGCGCCAAAAAGCTTTGCCAGCAAAAGTCCGACGGTCTGCGGCAAGAATCCCAGGAAGAACTTGCTCACCCCCCAGGAAGACCGGTCTGTATTGGGGCTGCGTTCCACATCTCCAAGGTCGTTCGTGTTAAATGTTTTTAAGTAATTCGCTTTTATAGCGTCGTAGCTCTCGGTTATCTGGCCGCTGCCCGGGCTGAAATGCCCTTCGGACATCATGAAGGCCGTCCCGCTGTGCTGCCCTTCGTCCGGGGTATCCCACACCGGCGTTATCAGCGAGAACATGACGCCGAATATCAGCGCCAGCACAAGTACGTTTACGTGAAGCTTGTCCGACCAGAAGAGAATCGCTAACGAGACGGCGGCAATTAGTATAAGCGCCGCGATAAGGGCGTTCGTGCTGAAGCTGGCGTAGCCCGCGTCTATATCAAGGTTGCCGGTAAGGGTCTTAGAGCCGTCCTTGTCGGAAAGCACGGCGTAGGGCGCGCCGTCCCTGTTTATAAGCAAGCCCACAGCGTTGCCTGTGTACGCGTCGTCAGTGCTTATCTCAACTATGAAGTCTTCGCCCGCCGTAGTCTCAATGCGCGGCAGGGGTATGCCCTGAGGTTTGCCATAGACCATTTTGTCGGCGTTGAACTTTTCCTGGACAGCGGAACCGTCCGGCCCGAGCACAGCGCTGCCGTCAGCGTTTAGCAGGCTGACCGTGTACTCGGCTACGTTTTTCCGTTCGAAAGTGTCGAGGTGAATGAGGAGGCTCTTTAAAACGCCGTCCCTCGCGCTGAATTTTTGCCTTACGCTCATACCGGCCGTAAGTTCGCCGCCTTCGAACGCAGGCCCGTCGCCTATGCTGAAGAAGCTGGTGCGCGGCATGAACAGGAGCACGTATACAAGCACTATTGCCGCAAATATCACTATCAGAGCCAGCCTTTGCCTGAGGTTTCTCTTAGGTACCGCCACGGTGATCTTTCGCAGCGGAGAACCGTTTGCCATATATTTTAAATACGCTCCCCTTTGGTGCGTTTCCCCCCGTTTTCTTACTTGCACGTCAATTATACATTTAACCGCACCGCCCTGTCAAAGTAATTACTTTACCGTAAAGGACGCTTAATATTAATGTTATTTTTCAAATAATATTGAAAGGTTCAGATGCCAGGAGCACGAGACATACGCCGCACAAGGCCGTTGATGTGCTGACGCCGCAGATGAGCCTTTATCGGCAGACTAAAAGGCCCCCGGAGAGATCCGGGGGCCTTTTGCCGTTCGTTTGTCAAGCCATGTCATTAAGGCCGCTTATTGCACATTCGTCGTGTAGACGCCTGTGTTGTCCTGTTCGGGGTCGCCCTTCTTACGCTTCTTTGAGGCGAAGATCGCGACTACCACCTGTATCAGGGCTATCACAGCCATGGGTATTGTCCATTCGTCCGTCAGCACCATCGGCAATCTCATATCCTGCGTGAGGATGAAGATTATTACCAGTACCACGAAGGGTATTATCGTCAGTAGCCTTAAGAGTCCCTTGCGCTTGAGCTGGTCTTTCTTCACGTTGCCGTTCTCATCGTACATCGTATTGCCGTACTGATCCTTCTGCTCCTTCTTCTTACCGAAGAAGTAACCTATCAGCAATGTTGCCATCACTATGCCGGCCAGTATCGTCAGCAGCAGGTCGAACAGCGCCCATGAGTCGTATCCCGGGCCGCGTCCGCCGTAGAGAGGCACTGTGTTCGCGCCTATCGTTACGGAAGGCACTGAGAGCCTGCCGACAACGTCGCCGCCGAATCCGTTCGCGGGTACGTTAGCTCCGGTGATGAATCCACCGCTGGTGCTGGGCACCACTCCCGTTCCGGGATCAGCAACCGTACCTGTTCCGGTTCCTGTTCCACCGCCGCCAGGTGTTACCGTACCATCCTGGGGTATTACGGGCGGTGTATTGTCGTCGTCGTTGTTAGTCGGGCTAGCGCTGTTAGTCGGGTTACTGCTATCAGTCGGGTTGCCGCTGTTAGTCGGAGTTCCACTATTCGTCGGAGTTCCGCTGTTGGTCGGGCCGCCGCTGTTAGTCGGGCTCTGGCTCGGGCTATCGCTCGGGCTCTGGCTCGGGCTGCCGCTCGGGCTCTGGCTCGGGCTGCCGCTCGGGCTCTGGCTCGGGCTGCCGCTCGGGCTCTGGCTCGGGCTGCCGCTCGGGCTCTGGCT
>JAVBSU010000005.1:0-13521 GCA_031556555.1 Christensenellaceae bacterium | reverse complement strand
TGGGGCTGCTTAGCCCCAGACCCCGGCGAACTGACGTTCGCTTTACGGATTATATATTTATGTAAAGGCAAGCGACAGCTTGCCGCGGGTCAAGGGCCGACCGGCCCTTGCGGGGTTCAGGGGCAGCGCCCCTGGCCGCCGGAGGCAACACAAACAGGAGCAAAATGCCTAAGATAACATTTTTACCCGATAACATTGTACACGAAGCGCCGGCTGGCTCGGTCATCTCCAAGGTGGCCGAGCAGGCGGGCGTAATCATTTCACTGCCCTGCGCGGGGCGTGGCATGTGCGGAAAGTGCCTTGTCCAGCTTGAGTCGGGCAGCGTTGACTTTGAAAACAACGGCAAGCTTTCGAGCGATTTGATATCGCAGGGCTTTGTGCTCGCCTGCCGTTCAAAGCTTCTTGACGAAGACGTACGCGTGCACGTGCTGGCGCGGCTTGAGGACGAGAAGGGAAGCTTTGCGAGCGCCATCAGCCATGTGGACATAAAGGCGGAGCTCTTCCCGGCGAAGGAAGACATAAGCCCGCTGTGCAGGCGGCGCGAGATAAGCGTGCCAGAGCCCGAGATGCTGGACGGCCTCGGGGACTACGACCGCCTGAAAAACGCCGCCACCGCAGAGCTTGGCGCAAACGATATCGAGCTTCCGCTGAACCTTTTGCGGACGCTGCCGGATGTCCTGAGGCAAAAGGGCGGCAATGTTTCGCTGTGGTACTGCATGCATGGAGGCATCGCGCGCATAGTGGACATATCCGCGGGCGGCGGCGAGGACTACGGCGTTGCTGTGGACATAGGCACGACGACGGTAGCCGTGAGGCTGGTGGACGTTGTGAACGATAATACGGTTGCGGCCAGGACGGCTTACAACGCGCAGATAGAGCGCGGGCTGGACGTTATAAGCCGCATCAGCTACGCGAAAAACACCCAGCGCATCGAAGAGATGCGCGGGCTTGTCCTCTCCACCATAAACGGCGCGATATCAAAGCTTACGGAAGAGACGGGCATTAGCACGCGCAGCATAAGGAACGCCTCGATCGCGGGCAACACGACAATGACTGAAATGTTCCTGGGGATAGTTCCCGAGTACATCCGCCTGGAGCCTTACACGCCGGCAGTGTTTGGCACGCCGCTGTACCGCGCGGGCGAAGTGGGGGTGAACGTAAATCCCAACGCCTTTATCCGCGTATCGCCAAACGTTGGCAGCTACGTGGGGGGCGACATAACTTCCGGCCTTTTGTGCACGGACTTTGCGCTCGATTCGGAAGAGATCGACCTTTTCATAGATATAGGAACCAACGGCGAGATAGTGCTGGGCAACAACGATTTTTTGCTGGGTTGCGCCTGTTCCGCCGGGCCGGCCTTTGAGGGCGGCGGCATAGAATGCGGCATGCGCGCGTCCGAAGGCGCTATTGAGACGGTGTTCCTTGACGAGGACAGCGCGCTGGCGATATACAACGTTATAGGCGGCTACGGCTGCGTGCCCCAGGGCATTTGCGGCTCGGGGCTCATATCGCTGGTGGCGCAGCTCCTGCGCTTGGGCGTCATAGACCAGCGCGGCAAATTCGACCTCTCAAAAAGATTCACACCCGTGAAGGTAGAGGGCAAGAAAGCGAAGTACTACATCGTCCCGGCTTACGGCGATTACAGGGGAGTGTATATCACGGAGGTGGACATAGACAACCTCATACGCGCCAAAGCGGCGATATTCTCCGCCTGCCGCACCCTCTTAAAGAGCGTGGAGCTCGACTTCGAGGTGTTGTCAAAGGTGTACATAGCGGGCGGTTTCGGAAGGTACATAGATATCGAGAGCGCACAGGAGATCGGCCTTTTGCCCAACATAGACAAAGAAAAATTCGAGTTCCTGGGAAACTCCTCGCTGGCGGGCGCGCATTTCACGCTGATATCCGAAAAGCACAGGGCGAAGGAAGCGGAGCTCGCGAACAAGCTTACGTACATTGACCTTAGTACGGAACCCGGTTATATGGACGAGTACATATCGGCTATGTTCCTGCCGCATACGGATGCGAAACTATTTAAAAAGTAAGGAGCATGCATGTTTACAGCTATAAAAATGCCCAAGTTGTCGGATACGAGCGACGAATATAAAATCATTAAAATACGCCGGGCCGTGGGCGACGAAGTACAGCAGGGCGAGATTTTTGCCGACGCCGAGACGGACAAGGGGTCGTTTGAAGTCGCCTTCTACACATCGGGGAAAATCACCGAAATAATCGCCAAAGAGGGCGACGTGGTGCGCGAAAACGCCATGCTGGGCGTTTTGGACGATCGCAAATAAATCAGCACAAAGCATAAATTCAAGCATACCGGCAAATCACACAACACATATCTTATCATATATGATCGAAAAACGACACAAAAAGACAAAAAATAAGCATTGACATTTCATATTTGATCGAATAAAATGATACCAAGTCAAAAACAAAACAAACTGTTGGGCATATCCGGCCGAAACGGCTGAAATACTCAGGCTAATGCTCGAAAACCGGCGGAATATGCAGATATTCAATCATAAATAAACAAATATTAAACTGTTTTTATTGTAATCCGTACCTTAAAGTGTTTTTTTTGAGTTTGGCGGCGGAAGCAAAAGCCGCAAACTAAACAATATGGAGGATAGAACAAATGAAAAAACGTTTAGGACTTCTCTTGGTGGCCGTAATGGTGCTCTCTCTCGCCGTAAGCTCGACCGCTATGGCGGCGGCAATGGACGATTACTCGGACCAGCTCTACATCGAGGTTGTGGCCAACGCGGGCGTTGAGTACTTCGACATGCACAAATCGGGCCTTGAAGACGCCGGCGAGTTCTTTGGCGTACAGACCGAGTACGTAGGCCCCTTAGGCTACGACATGGATCAGGTCATAGCCGACTTTGAAACGGCCATAGGCAAAAACCCCAACGGCATAATCTGCGTAGGTTGGGAAGAAGCCATGATCCCCGTTATCGACAAGGCTGTTGACGCCGGGATACCCGTCGCAACCTGCGACGCCGACCTGCCCGGCTCCAAGAGGGTTTGCTTTGTCGGCACGGGCAACTTTGACGCCGGAAAAGTCTGCGGCGAGAACATTGCCGAGCTCATAGGCGGCGAAGGCAAAGTAGCCATACTCGGAAAATCCACACTCTCCAACATACTTGAGCGCGTGCGCGGCTGCGAAGCCGTCTGGGCGGAAAACTATCCCGGCATCGAATACGTCGGCCTTATCGAATCGGGCGCTGAGTCCAACACTGCGGCGGCCAACCTCGCGGCTGTGATACAGGCGAACCCCGACCTCAAGGGCGTTTGCGCCGTTGACTCCGAAGCGGGAGCGGGAGCTATAATGGCCATCCGCGAAGCCGGCATGGCGGGCGAGATAAAGTGCATCTCCTTCGACCGCGGAAGTGAAATACTCGCGGCAATCGAAGAAGGCGTAATAACCGCCACCATAGTCCAGCAGACGCAGCTTATGCCTTTCTACGCGCTGAACGTGCTCTTTAACCTCAATAACTGCAAAGTGCAGCAGACCAAGGACGACGCGGCCGCCGGCATGCCCGGAGTGCCCACATACATAGACACCGGTGTTACGATCTGCGACCAGAGCAATGTTGAACTCTTTATGAACTAATTCCAGGCCGTCCGAGAACTCCGCAATACTGCGTCAGCGAAATGACAGAAACGCTCGCGTATTAAATATACGCGTCACTCTTCTGGAATTTCTACTTCCTTGTCTTGCGAAGTTTCGATCCAGCCTGGAGATTATTGGATAAATTTTAATGCAATCTATGCGGGCCGGGCAGGAAATCCCGCCCGGCCCGCTACTTAAGGTGAGATCAGATATGTCTGAAATAATACTGGAAACAAAAAAGCTGTCAAAATCGTTTTCCGGGGTGTTCGCCCTCAAGGATTTTGACTTTACCATAAAAAAAGGCGAAATACGGGCGGTTGTCGGCGAAAACGGAGCGGGGAAGAGTACTTTAATCCAAACGCTGGTCGGCGCGCACAAGCCCGATTACGGCGATATAATATTAAACGGCGAGAGGGTGACGTTCAGCTCGCCGACGGAAGCAAACGCCTGCGGCATAAGCGCCGTGTTCCAGGAACTCAGCGTGGTGGACAACCTCAGCATAGCGGAAAACATTTTCATAAACCGCCAGCCCACTTTCGGGCCCAACCTTGTGAATTCGAAAAAGTTATATGAGAACACCGCCGTGGTATTAAAACAGTTCAACATGGAGCACATAAACCCACGGACGCTTTTGGGCGAGCTTTCGGTGGCGAACAAGCAGCAGGTCGAGATACTTAAGGCGATGTCCTACGACCCCAAAATAATGATACTGGACGAACCCACGAGCTCGCTCACAGACGTTGAAGTCAAAATGCTGCACAACAATTTAAGGGTGCTGAGGGATCAGGGTGTCAGCCTTATATACATATCGCACCACCTTAATGAGATATTCGAGGTCTGCGACACGATAACCGTGATGCGCGACGGGCTGAAGGTGTGTGACGCGAACGTGGCCGGCGTGGACGAAGGCTTCCTTATATCCAAGATGGTTGGCAGGGAAATAGACGATATATACGGCGGCAGGGGGGAAGACCCTATCGGCGGCGTCGTGCTGGAAGTTGAAAACATTTCGAGGCAGGGCAACTTCAGAGATATATCTTTTAACGTACGGAAAGGCGAGATAGTGGCTTTTTCCGGCCTTGTCGGGGCGGGCAGGACGGAGGTCGGCTTGTCGCTATTCGGCATAGACCGCATAGACAGCGGCGAAGTCCGGATAGACGGCGGGAAGGTAGATATAAAGTCGCCCACTGAAGCCATGAGGCACGGCATAGGTTACGTAACCGAGGACAGGAAGAAGGACGGCCTGTACCTTAACCACTCCATAAAAATGAACACGGCCGCGAACAAGCTCGGCCGCTTTTCGCACGGTGTGATAATGAACGACAGGGAAATCAGGAAGAACGCGGAAGACTTAAAGGAATCGTTCAATGTGGTGTCCCGGGACGTCGACCAGGTGATGGTAAGCCTGTCGGGCGGCAACCAGCAGAAGGTTCTCCTGGCGGAATGGTTCGACACAGCCCCAAAAATACTCATAATAGACGAACCGACAAGGGGCGTGGACGTGGGTTCGAAGTTCGAGATATACAATAAAATAAGAGATTTGGCGCGCCGTGGCGCGGCAGTGGTCGTTATTTCATCCGACCTTATGGAAGTCCTGGGGATATCGGACCGCATAATCGTAATGAAAAACGGAATGATATCGGGGGAGCTCAGCGCCGCGGAAGCCACGGAAGAGCTCGTTTTGAGCTACGCGCTTACAGAATAAACAGTACTGATTATAAATCGATGCAATGGGGACAATGTAATGAATGTATTTAAAAAAGCATTAGCGCAAAGGGAAGCGATGTTGTTTCTGGTAGTTGTGGTACTCTTCGTGGTACTGGGCATTTCCAGCGACAAGTTTTTCACCAAACCGAACATGATGGCGCTTTTGATAAGCCTTTCGGTGGAGACGATCATAGCCGTGGCCATGACGAACCTGCTCATAAGCGGCGGCTTCGATATGTCCGTAGGCTCGGTGGTGTGCTTCAGCGGCATGCTTGCCGCCATGATGTGGAAGGCGGAGCTGCCGCCTGTGGTCGCGATAATATTCGGCATACTTTCCGGCCTTGCGATCGGCCTCGCGAACGGCGCGCTGGTGGCTTTCCTGAAGGTGCCGCCGTTTGTGGCAACGCTGGCGATGATGAACATCTCGCGCGGCCTTGTGTACGCGCTGAGCGAAGGAAAGAGCATAGCCGGCCTGCCCAAAGAGTTCACCTCCCTCGGGCAAACCATGATAGGCACGGAAAGTTTTCAGATACAGATACCCATAGTTTTCGCAATAATACTCGTCGTTGTGGGCGACATAGCCTTGAGGAAAGTAAAGTTTTTCCGGCAGAGCTTTTACGTGGGCGCGAACGAGAAGTCCGCGCGGTTGTCCGGAATAAACGTGACCAAGATAAGAATGGTGAGCTACGCGCTTACCGGCCTATTCGCGGGATTCGCGGGGCTGGTGCAGGCGGGCAGGCTGGGCGCGGCCATGGCGACGACGGGCGACGGACTGGAGATGAAAGTCTTAACGGCCGTAATAATCGGCGGAGCAAGCCTACAGGGCGGCGAGGGCTCGGTGTTCGGCGCGTTTTTGGGCTCTATCCTCATGGCTACGGTGACGAACGCTGTCAACCTGCTGGGCGTTAACGTGTACTGGCAGACGTTCATAGTGGGAGTCACGCTGCTCATAGCCGTCCTCATAGACCGCTTCGGAAAGACGCGCCGCGACAAGATGCTGCGCGTCAAGCAGAAAGTTTGATAAAGTTTGCCTCTGGACTCTTCAAAACCCGTTATGTCAAAATGCCAATGGAATTAGCATTTTGGTTGGAGAACGAAGTGAGCCGGGTCAAGGGGCATTTGCCCCTTGCGGATTCTCAAGGCGGAGCCTTGAGGCACAGATAGGAGATAAGCTAGTGGATAAAATAAAAGCCGGCATAGCGACGTTTTCCCATCCGATGGTCTATTCTTCGGACGCGGAGAGGGAAGGCTTCGTAAGAAGCGAATACGAAAAAATGGCCGGGATGCTGCAAAACGCCGGTTTTGAGACGCTGGATCCAATCGCGGCAACGAAGCCCGGCGACCCGCTGCGTTTCGGCATAGCCACGAACGCGCAGGCTGAGGAGGCGGCGCGCTGGCTCGCAAACGCCGGAGCGGACTGCCTTGTGTTCAATCTTAATATGTGGACGAACCCGCACATGTGCGCGCTTCTGATAAAGCTTACGAACGTCCCGTCGGCCATATACGTGTCCGGCGGCATAAACTATCCCGGAGAGACGACGGCCGCGGCGGTGTTCGCCAGCGTAACGGAGTCGTGCAAATCGCCGCGCTGCTGCGTAATGCTGGAGCGTTTCAGGGAGGGAGGCGAGGATGAGCTCATTTCATGGGTAAAGGGCTGCTCGGCTGTGACGCGGCTCAAACGCAAAAGGCTGCTGGCATGGGGAGGCGCTTACGGAGCGAACATCCCGTATACGCGCGAAGACGAGGCCTTGCTTGAAGATACAATGGTGCGTGAGATAGTGTTCGAGAGCGAGGACTACCTCACAATGGCGGCCAAGGACATAGTTGCGAACCAGCCCGGACGCGTGGAGAAATTTATTGAGTGGCTGGAGGACAAGGGAGTTAGTATAGAGTTCGACGGCGTCATGCTGACGGAGCAGTCGCTCCGTTTGCAGACCGGCCAGTATCTCGCCGCGCGGGACAGGCTAAAAGCCTACGAGGAAGAGAATATCGCGGCGGTGAGCGTAAAGTGCCACTTCGACGTTTCTACGGAGTGTCTCGGCTGCACCGAGTGCATGATACCCGCCTTCCTGCCATTTTTCGAGGACAGCGAGGGGGAACAGAGCATCGTACCCGTGGCCTGCGAGGGCGACCTCAAAGGAGCGCTCACATCCGCCATACTGTTTGAAATAGCGCCGGATACGCCGCCGCTCTTCGGCGACGTTGTGGCGCACGAGGACGAATACATTACCATAAGCAACTGCGGCGCGTCGTCCGTTTACTGGGCGGGGCGCGGCAGGGACGCAGGCGAATCGCTCAGCAAAGTGAGAATACTGCCGCAGCTGCACGGAGCGTCGGGCGGGGCTGTAAAATACCTGTCAGCACCGGGAGCCGTCACGGCCGCGCGGCTGTTCCGCTTTAAGGGGAGCTACTTTATGTACTACGGGGTGGGAGAAATAAAAGCCACCGGGTACTCAAAGTCCACGCACGGCACGCACTGGCCGCAGTCGCTGGTGACGTTCGATATCGGCCACGCGGACATATTCAATACGATCCCCTGCCAGCATATGGTGCTGACGGAAGGCGACGTTACGGCGGAACTGACGCACTATTGCAGGTATCTCGGAATAAAGCCCGTGCGCTGCGACAGCGTGGAATCGCTGAATGCGTTCCGTGAACACATAGCATACGGGGAATAGGCTATTATAAAACATTTGCCTCCGGCGGCACCACGCCTAACCCTCTCCGCCTTAAGAATACGCTGGGGAACAAGTTTCCAGACCCCGCGCGAACTAGCGTTCGCTTTTCAAAATTATAGCGGGTTTTGAGGAGTCCGGAGGCATAGAAAACTGGAGGATAGAGAATGACGGGAGAAGAAAGAGTATACGGCGCGCTTAAAAGGGAACCGATAGACAGGGTGCCAACCTTTGAGTGGCTCATAAGCCGCTTCGCGCGCGAGGACCTCGTTCCTGGCGGCACATACAACGAATTCATAGAAAAAATGGATATAGACGCGGCGGTGGTCGAGCTTGATATGATACGGGAGCGGATAAGTGAGGACACCTACGTGGATGGCTGGGGCATAACCAAGCAAGAAACGGAAGAAGAGTATGCCATTGCCCTGAAAGGCCCGATAAACGACGCTAACGACCTCAAAAACTACACCCCGCCCGACTACAAGGATCCGTCCTATTACAAAACGTTCGAGGAAGCGCTGGCGTTCCACGGCGGAAAGCGCGCCGTTGTGCTCCGCCTTAACGACGTCTACTCCATTCCCAGCAGGCTCATAAGCAGCTACGACGAGTTCTTGATGATGCTGCTCTTGGAGCCGGAGCTTATCGCGGACATAATAGATATGGTGGTGGAGACTTACATGGGCTTTGCGAAAGAGGCGGTCAGGCGCGGCTGCAAGGTTATATTCACCGGGGACGACTACGCGAGCAGCACAGCGCCCATGATGTCTCCCGAAGTGTTCAGGAATCTTTTTTACCCGCAGTTAAAGCGGATAATGACAGGCTACAAAGGCCTTGGCCTCTTCGTTATAAAGCATTCGGACGGCAACATAATGCCGCTACTTGAAATGATAATGGATACTGACATAGACTGCATAGACCCGATAGACCCGATCGGCGGCATGAGCCTTGAGTACATGAAAAAGACTTACGGCGGCAGGTTCTGCATAAAGGGAAACGTGCAGTGCGCGGGATCGCTTTCCGTGGGCACGGTGGAAGACGTAATAGAGGAAACAAAACAGTGCCTTAAAACGGCGATGCCGGGCGGCGGTTATATCTGCTCGTCCAGCAACAGCATATTAAAATCGGTCAAGCCGGAAAATTACGCCGCGATGCTTGAGACTATCAAGGAATTTGGAGTATACTGAATTAGGCTGTTTGCCCGAAAGGTATATTGATTATTATGAAAAAAATGCTGATGAGCGTGGATCTTGGATCCACAGGCGTGAAGGCGGTCGTTTTCGACCTCAGCGGGCGCGAAATATACTGCGCCAAACGCCCCGCGCCGGTATATAAAGACGAGGAAGGCTACTACTACGGCGCGAAGACGCTGTGGGACATCTGCGCCGGCGCGATATCAGAGGCTGCCGCTGCCTGCGGGGGCGAGATATGCGGAGTGGCGGTGACGGGCATGGGCAACGACGGCGTCAGCCTGGACGGGGACGGTAACGAGACTTACCCCTTCATATCGTGGAAGTGCGACAGGGTGCTGCCATACTTTGAACGCTTCATGGCGGATTTCGGGCGGGAACGCTACTTTATGGCCACGGGGATACAGGCCCGGCCGGTGGACGCGTTCTACAAGCTCATGTGGCTCCGCGATAAGCACCCCGGCAGGTTTGCGGCAACCAAGCACTGGCTGATGATAGAAGACTATGTCAATTACAAGCTCAGTGGCGAGATGGTGAGCGACCATACCGTGATGTTCACCTCCGGCCTCTACGACCCCATGACGGAAGACTGGTCGGATGAAGTGCTGAAAGCGTCCGGCCTGAGCGCGGATATAATGCCGTCCGTAAAGGGCAGTGGAACTGTTATCGGAGGCGTGACGAAGGCTGCGGCGGAAGAAACCGGGCTAAAGGCGGGAACTCCCGTGGCGCTCGGCGGCTGGGACATAATCTGTTCATCGCTGGCCGTGGGCGCGTACAAAGAGGGCGTGGCCATGGACATAATGGGCACATGGGAGACGCTGCTCGTTCCGGCGGGCGAGTACACCCGCACAAAGGAAATGTTCAAGCTTGGCCTCAACGCCTGCCATCACGTGGCCACGGGCATGTACAGCTATCCATGCTACTTTGTATCTTCCGCGATGGTGGAGTGGTTCATACAGGCGTACTTCAAGGAGGCGGCCAAGGGCCTCAACGATATAGAAGTCTACAAAACGCTGGCAAGCGAGGCTGAGAGCGTTATGCCCGGCTGCGGAGGGGCAATGTTCCTGCCCCACATTTATGGGGCGTCAGCGCCAATGATGGACGGGCGTTCGAGGGGAGCTTTTGCCGGGCTTACGGATTCGGCCGGGAGGCCGGAGATGGCAATGGCAGTGTTCGAGGGCCTGAGCTTCATCTGCGACGAGCTTGCCGCGGGCTGCGAAGCCTTTACAAAAGAGGGGCTTAAAAAGTTCATAGTGTGCGGAGGCGGGATGCGCAACGCCGCGTGGTGCAAAATAAAAGCGGACATGCTGGGGCGCGACCTCACGCTCTGCTCAATTAACGAATCGACAGCTCTGGGCGCGGCCTTAAAGGCGGGCGTGGGAATCGGGGTTTACGCGAATGACGGCGAGGCCGTAAGCGCGGTGAGCGCGGGGCGGGAAGACGGCCACATAGAGTACAGCGAAGAGAGGCGGGCCGAGTATGCGCGCTTGAAGCCTCTGTTCTCCATGCTGTACGGGCAGCTCAAAGAAATGAACCACGCGATATACAGTGAGTGGGAAGGGAAGAATAATGAAAACTAAACTGCGCATCGGTCTCGTCCCGACTAGGAGGGTGGTGTTCGACGCACGCGCGGCAATGGAGCAAAAGTCCATACTCCTAAGGGCGCTAAGAAAGTACGACGTAAAATGGGTGGACATAGACGACGTCGCTACGGACGGCATAGCCTGCGATATGGGCGAAGTCCCAGCCATAGTAAAAAAGTTCAAAGAGGCGGAAGTGGACGGAATATTCTTCCCGCACATGGACTTCGGTACGGAGTTTGTGGTGGGCAAGGTCGCGTCGCACTTCGACGTGCCGCTGATCGTATGGGGTTCACCGGCTAATGAGATAGTGGACGGCGTGCTGCAAAGGTACACGCTGTGCGGCATGTTCGCAACGGGCAAGATAATCAGAAGGTTCGGCAAACGCTTTGACTACATAATCTCCTGCGCCGCGGGCAGCGAAGTTTTCGACCGCAACATGGAAACGTTTTTTGGCGTGTGCAGGGTGCTGCGCGCGTTTAATAATATGAAGGTGATGCAGATATCAACGCGGCCCGCGCCTTTCTGGTCGGTCAAGTACAACGAGGCTGAGCTTCTGGAGCGCTTTAAGATAGACGTATACCCCGTTCCGCTGACAGACCTCGTGCGGGACGTCAAAAAGACGGTATCAGCCGAAAAGGACAGGGTGCGCGCGGAAATGGACAGCCTCAAAGGCTCGTTCATAACGGACGGCATAGCGGACGAGCAGCTTGCTAAAGCCGTGGCAATGAGGCTGGTGCTGGAAGGCTATTTTGAAACTTACGGGCTATCAGGTGCGGCCATACAGTGCTGGAGCGCCATGCAGGAAGAGCTTGGCATAATGCCCTGCGCCACGTTCGGCCTGCTGTGCGGCATGATGATGCCCATAGCCTGTGAGACGGACGTAAAGGGCGCGGTGTCGTCGGCCATGCTGCAGGCTGCGGCTAATGAGCCGGTGTTCTTTACCGACGTGACCATTCCGCATCCCGAGAACGAAAACGCCGTCCTGCTTTGGCACTGTGGCAACTTCCCGTCATCCATGGCGGGGCGCGGGCAAAAGAAGCTGGCCAACCATCCGATAGAAGCGGGCAACCCCGCTGCCGTGGGCGAGTGGGCGCTTGAGGAAGGCGGGGACATAACAGTTGGGCGCTTTGACGAGGAAGACGGCGTTTACTACATGATGATAGGCGAGGGGCGGTCTGTACCCGGGCCAAAGGTCAACGGCACATACGTGTGGATGGAGGTTAAGGACTGGCCCTGCTGGGAGAACAGGCTCGTGAACGGCCCGTACATACACCACATGAGCGGGGTTTTCGCCAAGGCAGCTCCGGTGATGTACAGGAGCTGTAAATACATAGAAGGGCTTACGCCCGACCTTTTTTCCGTCAGCGAAAGGGAAATAGACGAATACCTCCGCAAGGGCGGGCGGAAATAGCGGTGGCGCGTGAAAGTGGGAAGAAATGCTTGCTGAAATAAGACATGAAAGAATAAGGCGGCTTATTGATAACAAAAACTACGCGTCCGTCGTGGAGCTTTGCGGGGCGCTGGACGTTTCCGACGCGACAGTGCGCCGTGACTTGAGGCTGCTTGAAAAAGAGGGCTTTGTGCGGCGGACCCACGGCGGGGCCGTGCGTGTGGAGCAGGGCGACACAGGCCACGCGCCCCTGTTTTTTGGCGCGTCCGTGGAAGATGAGAACTACGGCAAGAAGATAAGCATAGCTAAAAGAGCGTACGAAATCATAGAGGACTACGAGACGGTGATACTTGACTCCGCCACAACCGTCACGTCCATGTGCAATTTCATAAAGGAAGGCGGCAAAAAGGGGCTGACTGTGGTGACCAATTCGCCTAAAGCGGTCGTAGAGCTGCTTAACTGCCCGCACGTTACTATAATCATGATAGGTGGACAGGTGAGGAAGAGCATAGCCTCATGCATAGGCGCGCTCGCCCACGGAATGCTCAAGAACGTGCGTGCGGACAAAGCCTTCATAGGGATAAACGGGGTGGACCTTGAGAGCGACGTCATCACCACTCCAAATATGTTCGAGTCGGACGTTAAGCGGGCTATGATGAATTCCGCGAAACAGTCTTACATACTGGCGGACAGCACAAAATTTGGCAAGACGTTTTTAAGCAGGGTGTGCAACGCCGCCGAAGTGGACGGAATAGTCACGGACTCGGGCGTCCCGGGCAGGGAAATAAAGCTCGCGGAGGACAAGGGAATCGACCTTGTTGCCGCGCCTGAATTCGAGCTTAACTCAGACATCGTCTAGGAACTCTATAAAATCACCGGCTCTTACAGCCCCGCCCTTTGGGACAACCAGCCATTCCGGGCTCTCGCCTTCGCCGTTAACGAGGGCGGACAGCATTGAAAGGTCGCCGTTCATTGTCCTAAGTTCAATTTCATCCTGCCCGTTCTCCGTAAACAGCCTGTTGACGTAATCGTGCACGCGCTTTATATAATTTTTATGGAAAGCGGTCAGGTTGCCGTTGTCTATCAGCGTCACCGCACCGTAATTCTTTATGCACTCGTAACAAACGTAACCGGCGGTCTCTTCGTCATAAAGCGTTTCCTTTTCGTACCGTTCCTTTTCCCACCAGTTGACGCCTTCCGCCCCGCAATCGAACCAGCCTTTGGCCTCGCCCAGCCTGCCCGTCAGCGCCATAGACTCTTTCAACGTGTCGCCGCCGCAGTCTATCCATCCCCGGCTGAAGTAAAACGTTCCGCCCACATAAGAGCCGGTTGCATCGTTTAGCAGAAGCGCTATGCAGTC
>JAVBSU010000098.1:0-9139 GCA_031556555.1 Christensenellaceae bacterium | reverse complement strand
CAGGCACGGCTTGCCTAACTATAGGTAATATATTTTAAACAGCCGTCGGAGACCATTCATGAAGGCAAAAAAGGAAAAGCTTCACAAAAATGTTCACAAAAACGACGCGCTCGAGGCGGAATACAAGTGGCTCGCCGCGTTGGGCGCGGACGAGGTGTTGAGCGAATACAAAACGCAGGCAGCCGGGCTCTCCGGCAACGCGGCCCGGGCGCTGCTGGATAAAAACGGCCCCAACTCTGTGTCGGACGACGTGAAAAAGCCCTGGTATGTGTTCCTGTTCAAATCCTTCGCCGACGAATTTATAGTTGTGCTCGTGCTGCTTGGTTTTGTGTCCATCCTTCTCAGCGATACGCTGGGCGCGGCTATCATATTCATACTGGCGGTAATAAGCGCCATGCTGCGCTTTGTGCAGAGCTTTAACGCCTACCGTTCCAGCGAAAAGCTCAAAACCATGATCCACATACACGTGGACGTGCGCAGGGACGGAAAGCTTGCGGTTGTCAACATAGAAGACATTGTTCCAGGCGACGTGGTCGAGTTCGGCAGCGGCTCCATAATCCCGGCCGACCTCTACATAATAGAGGGCAAAGACCTTTTCGTCTCACAGTCCATGTTCACGGGCGAATCCGCTCCTGTGGAAAAAGCGGCGGGCGCGGACAGCGGAGAAAAAGACAGCACGGAGTTCAGCGACGTCTGCCTTATGGGCTGCAACGTCGTGTCCGGCTCGGGCGCGGGCGTAGTTATTAAGACAGGCAAAGACACCTACCTCGGCAATATCTCCGCCAGCGCGGAGCAGAGCAAGGGCCAGACCAATTTTGAAAAGGGGCTAGGCCAGGTAACCAAAACGCTCATACGTTACATGGTTTGCGTGGTCGCGGGCGTGTTCGTTATCAACGGCGTCATAAAGCAGGATTGGCTGCAGGCCTTCCTGTTCTCCGTTTCGGTGGCGGTGGGTATAACGCCGGGCATGCTGCCCATGATAGTAAACGCTACGCTCTCCAAAGGCGCGCAGTTCCTTGCCCGGAAAAAAACCATCGTCAAAAACATGTCCTCCATACAGAACCTGGGGGCGATCGACGTACTGTGCACAGACAAGACGGGCACGTTAACCATAGATAAGGTGGAGCTGCAGCAATACCTCAACGTGAACGGCAACACGGATGAAACGGTTCTGGATTACGCCTTTTTGAACAGCTACTTCGGGACAGGCATAAAAAACCTTATCGACAGCGCCATAATAGATTACGGGACCGCGCACGGGCTGGTTGATAGCTGCGCCGCCGGCCGTGGCAAAATCGACGAAATACCCTTCGACTACGAGCGCAAGCGCATGAGCGTAGTAATAGCGGACGCGGACGGCAAACACACGCTCATAACAAAGGGCGCGGCCGAGGAAATCTTAAAACTTTGCTCAAGCGTAATGGACGGCAACAATACTCTTCCGCTTACAGACGAGATCCAGCGTAAAATCACCGCCCACGCCGACGAGCTAAACCAATCGGGCATGCACGTTATCGCGGTAGCTAAAAAAGATGAGCAGATAGACATCCATACTTTCAGCAGCGGGGATGAGCAAGAACTCGTATTCGTGGGCTACGTGGCCTTTTTCGACCCGCCCAAGCAGGACGTGGCGCAGGCCATAAAAGACCTTTACGAGTCGGGTGTGGACGTCAAGGTGCTGACCGGCGACGGCCCGGTCACGGCGCGGCACATATGCACCGAAGTGGGCATGCGCAACATAAAGCTGATTGCGGGAGTGGATATCGAACCCATGACTGACGATGAGCTCGCGCGCGCGGCGGAAACCGCGAACGTGTTCACCCGGCTGGCCCCCCTGCAAAAGCAGCGGGTCGTGGACGCGCTGCGCTCGTCCGGCCATGTGGTGGGCTACCTCGGCGACGGCGTCAACGACGCCCCCTCGCTCCGGCGCGCGGACGTGGGCATATCTGTCGATTCCGCGGCCGACATAGCCAAGGAGAGCTCAGACATCATCCTTCTGGAAAAAAGCCTCATGGTTCTTAAAGACGGCATATACGAAGGCAGGCGCATATACGGTAACATAATGAAGTACATGAAAATGGCGCTCTCCAGCAACTTCGGCAACGTGTTCTCCGTATTGGTGGCCAGCATATTCCTTCCCTTCCTGCCCATGATACCCATCCAGATACTCATACAAAACCTTATATACGACTTCACCCAGATCGCCATCCCCTGGGACAATGTCGATAAGGAATTCATCATGAAGCCCAGGAGGTGGGATACAAAGAGCCTGACCCGCTTCATGAACACCATGGGCGTAACGAGTTCAGTGTTCGACATGGTCACATTCGGGGTGCTGTGGTTCGTGCTGGGCTATTCCACAGTGGGCCAGCAAACGTATTTCCAGACGGGCTGGTTTATAGAGGGGCTTATTTCGCAGACGCTTATAGTGCAGTTCATACGCACGTCCAAAATACCCTTTATACAGTCCCGGGCGGACATCCGCTTAACGCTGTCCACCATCGGCGGCATAGTCGCCGCGATAGTAATACCCTACGCTTTCCACGGCATAAGCGGTTTCAACTTCGCCGTCATGCCGGCGCAGTACTACGCGTACTTAATCGCCATACTTGCAGGTTACGCCGTGTGCATTCAGATCGTTAAAAAGTTTTACATAAAAAGGACGGGAGGATGGTTGTAGCGCCGGTCAGAACGCCGACTGCCTTATCCTGTCCGCGATGTTAGGGTCGAACTGCATGCCCATGCAGTCCATGGCGTACAGCGCCGCTCCGATAACTCCCATGTCCCTGCACTGGCGCGAATAAATGATTTTGAGGTTGTCCGCGGGAAGGGGTTTTCGGACGTTTTCTATGACTTGCGATATAAGATCGTCTTTGGGGAATCCGGTCATGTCCACCACTCCCCCGCCTATCACCACGCAGTCAGGGTCAAAGATATTCACTTCCGTGGCTATCGGCAGGGCGCACGCGTAAATAAAATCCACCAGCGCCGGATCTTTGGCGTGGCGAACAAATATTTGGGCTATGTCCTCATCCGGGTAGCGCTCTTCCTGTATCAGCTTTAGCACGCGCCCCGAAGCGTAGCACTCCGTGCACGCCTTTTTGCCGCAGGAGCAGTAGTCCTCGCCTTTGTAGTAAGGGATGTGGCCTATTTCGTTCGCCACGCCGTTTTTACCGAGTAGGTACCTGCCGTAAATGTGCACGCTGCCGCCGAAGCCCGTGCCGATGTAGCAGCCCACGACGATTTCCTCACCGTAAAGGCCGTTCATCAGCATGTCGAATGCCAGGAGGTTGTTCGTGTCCCTGTTGAGAAAAGTCACAACGCCCAGCGCGTCCCCTATCCCGTCCGTTAT
The DNA here is from genome assembly GCA_031556555.1 of Christensenellaceae bacterium. Lineage (GTDB taxonomy): Bacteria > Bacillota > Clostridia > Christensenellales > Christensenellaceae > UBA5399. Next base: position 5,787 of record JAVBSU010000098.1, on the reverse strand, counting down.
GTTTACGCCATCCAGGACGTGCTCTCCCGCGCTGTTTGTGATGTTGGGCACGGAATGCCCCATTTTGCGCTCTTTGTCTACTGTGGCGGGTATGCCTATGGATACGCACAGCACTTCATCCATATTAATGCCCGCCTCGTCCACGTAGCGCGCTATGCCGCCCGAAAGCGCGCCTATAGCCGAATCCGCCTCGCCGATAAACGCGCTTGGCCTGATTTTCACATCACTGACGCGCCCCTCCGGCGACATTCCGCCTATGCGGAAGTTCGTGCCGCCGAGGTCCACGCCTATTATAATACCGCGTTCAGCCATTACCTATTTCTCTGTTTATATCCTTCTCCATGATGTCCCAGGCAGTGGAGAGGTCGGGGTCGTTATTGAAAAGCCCGCTAGACCCAACCACGAAAACTTCAGCGCCCGCGTCGTAAAGCTTTTTGTACGACCTCGGGTTGCACGAGCCGTCCACCTGTATCTCGTAGGAATATCCCTTTTCCTCCCTGAGTTCTTTGGCCAGAGTCATCTTGTAAAGCGATTCCTCCACGAACCTCTGACCGGCGTAACCCGGGTCAACGGTCATAAAGGTCAAAAGGTCAAGGTGCTGAATGTACGGATAGATTATATCCAGCGGCATTGCGGGGTTTATGTACGCGCCCGCTTTCTTGCCCGCGTTTTTGATCATGTCTATGATGCGGAAAGCTTTTGACTGTATCACGTCCGGCGGGAGGGACACGACCTCCGCGCCTGATTTCAGGCACAACTCCACCAGGTCGGTGTCCACGTTGTCCACCATAAGGTGCGCGTCCATGGGCACGTCCGTTATCCTTTTAAGCTGGTCCATAAAAACGGGGGCGAGGCAGAGGTTCTTAACATAATGCCAGTCTAAAATGTCTACGTGCAGGTAATCAGCCTTGTTTAAAACTTTCATTTGCACAGCCACGTTCATCATGTCCATGCACATAAGCGAAGGGGCTATTTTTACTTTCATGTTTTTCTCCTTAGTTGTTTTTTTGCCTCCGGCGGTCAGGGGCTCCGCCCCTGAACCCCGCAAGGGCCGGCCGGCCCTTGACCCGGCTCACTGGCGTTCGCCAACTTTTATATCCAGTATAACTTATGATTTCTTTTTTCTCAAGAAGAGGGTGTCCAGGGTGACGGCGGCTATTATGAGTATGCCCATTACCACCTGCTGGTAGAAAGTATCCACGCGCATCATATTTAGGCCGTTATTTATGAGTCCTATGACAAGGCCGCCCACAACGACGTTCCACACCTTGCCCTTTCCGCCGAAAAAGCTTGTGCCTCCGATTACGGCCGCAGCTATGGCGAAGGTTTCGTAACCGCTGCCCGCGAGGGGTTCGGCCGCGCCCGTCTTGGCGGTTATTATTAGCCCGCCTATGCCCGAGCATATGCCCGCTATCATGAAAACTATCATCCTGTGTACGTATATGTTTATGCCCGAATACCAGGCGGCCTCGGGGTTGCCGCCGAACGCGTAGATGTTCCTGCCCATCTTTGTTTTTGTAGTTATGAACCACAGCACGAAAGCGAGCGCCAGCGCGATCACTATCGCCATTGGCACCTGCCCGCCGATGCGGTAGTTGACGACCTGTTTAAACTCGGGCGGGAAGCCGGACACAGCTTTCGCGTTGGATATTATCATTATTATCCCGCGGAATATCCACTGGGTGCCCAGTGTGATGATAAACGGGTGGACGCCCGTTATGTTTACCAGCGAGCCGTTTATAGCGCCGAGCAGCGCGCCGCCCAGTATACCGCCCCCCAGTATCGCGAAGAACACCGGCACGCCCGAATTCATCAAAAGGCCCATCCACACGCCCGTAAGCGCCATGACCGATCCGATCGAAAGGTCTATGCCGCCTATTAGTATGGCGAAGAACACGCCCAGGCCGATGACGATCTTGTCCGAGCTCTGGTAAACTATATTTATGAGGTTGGCCGGCGAGAGGAAGTTGCTTTCCTTGGGCGCGATTATCGCTATCGCCGCCATGAGCAGGAAGAATATTATCAGCGTGCCGAACCGCTCCCAATAGTACGCGAAGTTTTTCTTTGTTTTTGTCAGTTCCATTTCATTGTTCATTATTCCAATACCCCTATTAAGTTGCCGCGAGCATTATGCGCTCTTCAGTAGCCTCGCCGCTGCTGAGCACCGCCCTTATCCTGCCCTCGTTGAAAACCAGTATCCTGTCGCAGACCGCCAGAAGCTCGGGCAGCTCGGACGACACCATAAGAACGCCCCTGCCCGCGTCCGCGAGGTTGCGCATTATTTTGTAAATCTCGCTCTTCGCGCCAACGTCTATGCCCCTTGTGGGCTCGTCGAAAATAAGGATTTCGGCGTCCGCCGCCAGCCATTTGCCCACTATTACCTTCTGCTGGTTGCCGCCCGAAAGCTCGGTTATGTTCTGGTTTATGGACGTAGCTTTTATACCGAGCTGGTCTTTTTGGAGCTGCGCCATTTCCTTTTCGCGCTTTGCGTTTATCATGCCGTAGGTTCCGGCCAGCCTGGATGTCCTTAGCGATTCCTCCATCGCGATGTTCTTCCAGATTTCAAAGTTGTCGAAAAATCCTGTTTCCCGGCGGTTTTCTGTAAGGTAGGCAAGGCCCTTCCGCACAGCGTCGTAAGTGTTTTTTATCTTCAGCTCCCCGCCCTTTAAGAACACCTTTCCCTCCGAGCGCTTTTCCGCGCCGAAGATGACGTTCATAAGCTCCGTGCGGCCAGAGCCCACCAGCCCGGCGAAGCCCAGTATTTCGTGCCTGTAAAGGTCGAAGCTTATGTCCGTGACTTTGCCGTCCGCGCGCGATACGTTCCGCACGCTGAACAGCACCTCCGATTCGGAAGTGGATTTGTGCGCGCCGCCAAGGTACTTGTCCTTTAATTCGCGGCCGACCATCATAGTGACTATCTCTTCCTTGCCGGACACTTCGCTTAAAGGCTTTGTTGCGACGTACTTGCCGTCTTTCAGCACGGTTATCCTGTCCCCCACCTGTTTCACTTCATCAAGCTTGTGGGAAATATAGATTATGCCCACCCCTTCTTTTTGAAGGTTCTTGATTATGGAAAACAGATTCGTCGTCTCGTCCAGCGTGAGCGAGCTCGTCGGCTCATCCATTATCAGTATTTTTGTGTTCAGGACAAGCGCTTTTGCGATCTCCACCAGCTGTTTCTCCGAAATAGGCAGGTCTTCCACCATTGTAAAAGGGTTGCGCCTTAGCCCAACAAGCCGCATTGTCTCTTCCGCCTTTTTTAGCATGTATTTTTTGTCTATAATGGGTATGCCCATTACCTTCTTCTCGGGCAGCCGCCCCACAAAAAGGTTTTCCGCAATGGAGAGTTCGTTTATCACGCTCAGCTCCTGGTATATTATGCTTATTCCGTGCTCCTGCGACAGCGTGGGCGTAAGGTGCTTGTACGTCTTGCCGTTAAGCACTATCTCGCCCTTGGTCGGAGTGTATATGCCGCTCAGTATCTTCATGAGCGTAGACTTGCCCGCTCCGTTCTCTCCCATGAGTACGTGCACTTCTCCCGGGTAAAGGTCTATGTTTATGCCGTCAAGCGCGACGACGCCGGGGAATTCCTTGGTAATGTGCTTCATTTCCACTAATGGTTGCATTAGCCTTCTCCTAGTTAGGTTGACAGCTTAGGGGCGTTGCCCCTAAGAACCCCACAAGGGCCGGTCGGCCCTTGACCCGGCTCACTGCGTTCGCCAACTTTTTATTATTACGCGAACGCCAGTGAGCGGGGGTCTGGGGACGGGTGTCCCCAGCGGTTTCTCAAGGCGGAGCCTTGAGCCGCCGGAGGCATATCATATGCTTTACGCGTTGTCCGCTGTTATGAGCAGGGAATCGATGTATTCCACTTCGGGCGCGGCGTCGAGCGAACCTGCGTTGCCTGTCTGAACGGCTTCCAAAAGCTTGTCGAAGGACGACCAGCCGATCTGCTTGGGATCCTGCGCGACGGTAGCGGCCATCCTGCCGTCCTGCACCGACTTGACCGCGTCTTCAATACCGTCCGTACCGACCACGATGCAAACGTCCTGGATGTTGGCGTTCTCAACGGCTTCCTGCACGCCCAGCGCCATGGTGTCGTTGCAGCAGTAGAAAGCTTTTATGTCGGGGTACTGGCTGATTATGTTTGTCGCGACGTCGAGCGCCTTGTTCCTGTCCCAATCGGCGGGCTGGCTGTCCACAAGCTCAACGCCTTCGGCCGCCTCAAACGCGGCTGTCGCGCCGTTTTTCCTGTCTTCGCCACTGACCGCTCCGGCCTTGCCTTCTATTATGGCGACCTGTCCGCCGTCCGCTCCGAGCTGCTCAATGATGAAGTCCGCGCCCTTCTGGCCGACAGCGACGTTATCAGTGGTTGCGAAACCGACAACGTAGCCGCCCGCGTTCGCAAGCTCCGTCTCGTCGATCTTCTCATCGATGTTGAACACGGGTATGCCCTTCTCGTTAGCCGCTACAACTCCTTCGATCAGGTTGGTGGGAGATATGGGGGCCAGGCCGAATCCGTCATAATCGCCGTTGACGGCAGTCATGAGCTTGTCGAGCTGGGGAGAGAGTTCGTCTTCCGAGTTCATCGCGTCAACAAAAACCTCGACTCCCGCCGCCCCGGCCGCTTCCTCAATACCCTCTTTCATGGTGACCCAATGCGGGTTGGAGAGCGTCTTCAAAAGGAAGTACAGCGTGATGTCCTCATTGTTCGCCGCCGCGGCGTAACCCGAGAGCAGGCTGGCCGCCAGCGCGATGACCAATACGAGCGCTACCAGAATTTTTGTTTTTTTCATGTTTCTTCCTCCAAAATAATTTTATTATTGCCCTTGTAAGGGCGTAAACCATTCCCTATTGCCGCTCTTCCATTTCCGCCAGCCTGTCGATCTGCTCCTGGTGCCTGCCGCCCTCATAATCCGTCTCCAGCCAGGTTTTTATTATCAGCTTCGCCACTTCGATTCCAACTACCCTTGAGCCGAAAGTGATCATATTCGCGTTGTTATGCTTCCTGCTCATCATTGCGGAGTAGGGTTCGCTGCAGGTGACGCAGCGTATCCCGCGCACCTTGTTGGCGCACACGCCCATGCCCACGCCCGAACCGCATATTAAAACGCCTTTTTCGCACTCACCCGAGGCAACCGCCCTGGCGGCCTTTTCCCCGGGGATAACAAAGTATGTCCGCTCTTCCGTGAACGTTCCGAAATCCTTTACCTCATAGCCCAGTCCGCGTACGTACGCCGATATTTCCTCTTTCATCCGTAGCGACGTGTGGTCGCTGCCTATTGCTATCACGTGCTTCTCCAATCCCGCCGGGCTGTAGCCTCCCGGCGCCGTAGTAATCGTTTACCCTATCATTACGAAAAAATCGTCCGCTCCGTTGAGGCGGATAAGAAATATCCGGCGCCTCAGTACTATTTTACGTTAGTTATTGTGCTCCCATCAAATATTTGCTAGTATTCACGACATGTATTAGGTAAACGTTTTCTCTGCCGTAAATTATACTATCGATTTTAATACATGTCAATACGGGGAAGTCCCCGCTGACTTATCGCGTTAGGCCATGTGCAAAACCATATCATAGAATCCCGCGTTCTTTAAAAACAGCAACTCAAACTATCTCGTCGTTTCCCTCTCCATCAGCTTTACGGGCAGGACGTAGTTTTGCGCTTTTACGTCTTCGCCGTTGAGGATCTGCATCATCGTGTCCGCCGCCAGCGCGCCCATTTCTTCCATGGGCTGGTGTATGCTCGTTATGGAGGGCGTGTTGTACTCCGCTAATGATATGTC
>JAVBSU010000192.1:0-14634 GCA_031556555.1 Christensenellaceae bacterium | reverse complement strand
CGCCGAGTATATCTTCCATGCGCCTGCTCTGGTATCCGCCGCGCACCATGGGTATAGTGCAGTAACTGCACTTGTTGCCGCAGCCCTCCGCTATCTTCACGTAGGCGGTTGGCTTTTGGGTCGTCACCACGCGCTTATCGAATTCCTGAGAACAGTCAATTTCAGGATAGCTGCTTACCTTCCTGCCCTCCAGCACTTCTTTTATGGCCGCGACTATCTCCTTGTGCGCCGCCACGCCCAAAAAAGCGTCCACCCTCGGCAATAGCTGTTTTAGCTCGTCCTTGTACCTCTGCGGCAGGCAACCCGTCACTATTATGCCTTTAAGGTGCCCGAAGCGCTTTTGCTGCTCCGCTTCGAGTATCGTGTTTATGGATTCCTCCTTGGCGTCGCTAATGAACGCGCAAGTATTTATAAGCGCGACGTCCGCTTCCTCCATATCCTGCACAAACTCGTAGCCCTCTTCGCTCAAAAGGCCGATGAGGACTTCCGTATCCACCCTGTTTTTAGGGCAACCCAATGAAATAACGCCAATTCTAACCGCCATAGTCTAAAACCCCGGATTTATATAAAATTAATGAACTTCATATTTACACAGACCACTCGTCTTCCGCGTCCCCGTCTTCGCCGCCCTTCATGGCCTCGAACTGCTCCTTCGTAATGAGTATCTGCCTCTTGTTGCTGCTGTCTGCCGGCGAGACTATGTTGTTCTCCTCAAGCTGGTCCATGAGCCTGCCAGCCCGTGAGAAACCTATCCTTAAACGCCTTTGCAGCATGGACGCCGACGCCTGCTCGTAGGCGAGTATCGTCTCTATCGCTTTCATGAACAGCGCGTCGGTCTCGGGCTTTTCAAGCGGGCTACCGGCCGTTCCCGTGTTGATGCTGTCTATCACTGCCTCATCGTACCTGACTTCGTTCTTCTCCTTGAGGTAGCCTGTCACAGCCTCCACTTCCGTTTCCGAAATGAAGCAGCCCTGCAGCCTTATAGGTTTGGGCGCGCCCGCCGGGTAGTATAGCATGTCGCCCTGCCCCAGGAGCTTTTCCGCGCCCTGCATGTCCAGTATTGTCCGCGAGTCCACCTGTGAGGAAACCGCAAAGGCTATCCTTGAGGGTATGTTCGCCTTTATCACGCCCGTTATGACGTTGACAGACGGCCGCTGCGTCGCCACGACGAGGTGTATGCCCGAAGCCCTTCCGAGCTGGGCTATGCGGCAGATGGATTCTTCCACTTCGCCCGGCGCGACCATCATGAGGTCGGCCAGCTCGTCCACGACAACCACGATGTACGGCAGCCTGTCCTGCCCCTCCGCCGTGATTATGCTGTTGTACTTGGGCAGGTCCTTCGCGCCCTTCGCCGCGAACATGCGGTAGCGCATGGTCATCTCGTTCACCGCCCAGTTAAGCGCGGACGAAGCTTTCTTCGGATCTATAACCACTTCCACCCTAAGATGCGGGATGCCGTTGTACGCGTTCAACTCCACCATCTTCGGGTCGATCATTATCATATTAACGTCTTCGGGCGAGGCGTGGTAGAGTATGCTTGTAATGAGCGAGTTGATGCACACGCTCTTGCCCGACCCGGTCGCCCCCGCTATTAGCACGTGCGGCATTTTCGTTATGTCGCCGTAAACGTTCGCCCCCGCGATATCTTTGCCCAGGGTAAAGGCAAGAGGGCTTTTTAAATTCTCAAACTCCTCTGTCGCTATCAACTCCCGGATGCCCACAAACGTGGTCTTGCTGTTGGGTATTTCTATGCCCACCACCGGCTTGCCCGGCACGGGCGCTTCTATCCTGACGTCCTTGGCCGAAAGGTTCATGGCAATGTCGTCCGACAGGCTTACAATCCTTGATACCTTCACGCCCGCCGCGGGCTGGACCTCGTAGCGCGTAACCACGGGCCCCTGGCTCACGTTTACCACCTTGGCTTCCACGTTGAAGCTTTGGAGGGTCTTCTCCAGTATCTCGACGTTCTTGCGTAGGTCGGCCGCCGAATTCTTCACGCCCTTCACCGGCTGGCTCAAAAAGCTCACCGGCGGCAACGAATAGTTGTTGTGCTTAACCTCGCTCTGTTCGATTATCTCGGCGCTTATCGCCCTTCTCTGCGCCGTGAAAAGCGATTTATCCCCACTCGCCGTGGAAGAGGACATGTCTATCTTCCGCTTGCCCCGCCTGTCTTTTTGGGGGATGTCCTCAAATTCTATGTCGGTGTCCTCGAATACCTTCCTGTAGGGCATTGGATCGTATTCGACTTCGGGGACGCTCTCCTCTTCCTTTTTTATCTGCTCGTACTGCTTGTTTACGGAATCGTCCAGCGTCCTCAGCTTTTTCGCGAAACGGGTCTCCCTCTCCCGGCTCTCCCTCTCGCTTTCCTCAAGTTCGAGGTTTTCTATGTAAAGGCGGGCCGCCTCCGGCCCCTGCCTCGTGTATCCGCGCTTTTTATTCTTCGCCGCTTCCCGCGCTCCCTGGCGCGTTGTGAATACGTCTTCTTCAGCTTGGCGCGGTTTGGGCGTTTTCGCGGTTCCCCTGGGCTTTTCAGCCTCCCCGCTCTTCCCGGCGGCCATGGCCGCGCGCCGCTCGGCCGCGTTGGCCTTGTAGCCGTCGTAAGTCGCCTTTACCGTCGCTCCTATGCCGCTGCCCATCTTTTTGAGCGAGAGGTTCGTCAAAAGAAGGAACATGGCGACTATTCCCACGATGCAGATTATGTAGCTTCCCGCCAGCCCAAGGAAGGCGTAAGTCCAGTAAGTGGGCAGCGCGCCTATTACTCCGCCGCCCGCCGTATCCCTCACCCCTATTTCAAAGGAGTTTTGGATAAAGCCGCCGTAGCCCGCGCTCTGTATGTACACGCTCTCAATTATTCCGAGGTGCACCAGCGCGAACACGAAAAACATTGCTACGCCCAGGAGGGCAAGTTTCTTTTTGTTCGCATACTTCTTGCTGGACATTATGAACAGCACGCCCGCCACCGCTATAAGCGGCGGTACGGCGTAGCCGACTGCTCCGCACAGGCCGAAGATTAAGCCCGCTATCACGTCGCCTACCACGCTGCCTATCCGAAAGTATACGGTTATGGCTGTAAAAACCGCCAGGCCGATAAATATTATGCCAATTACTTCATTCTTTTTGCCGTCTTTTTTTTTTGTACTTTTCTTTCGCGCCATATTCCCCTCTAGCGGCAATGACCATACCATCGGAAAGGCCCTTATGCGAGCTTTCCTTTCAACTCACGTATATGCGGCTATTTTGTATGTTATCTATTATACTGGTTTCAATTTAAAATGTTGAATAACATTTTAAATTTCGCGCCTTTTTGGCGCGAGGCGGCGTATGCCGCCGAAACGCCGTTCAATACGATTAACCGCAGCCAAAGGGCCGCGAGTCCGGCTCCGCCGGGCTGATTAAAACCTAAAGGTTTTAACCGGTAACTAGTATTATAACACGTCGTAGCCTGTTTTGGACGAGAGGCCGGTTTGCCTGTCGAAGTTCTCGCGGGTCTTGCCCGTAGATATTTCAAAGAGCTCGCCGGGCGTCATGCCTACTTTAAGGCACATGCTTGTAAAGAAGTGCAGTATGTCCACGAGTTCGCCTTTAACGGCGTCCATGTCCACGTCTTTTTTGTTTTTCCACCATTTAAAGTTTACTTCGTCTATAAGCTCCGCTAGTTCGGACATGAGCGCCAGTACCTCGCGCTGTATCCACTCCTCCATGCCTATATGCTCCAGCCCCCGCCGCTTTATTATGTCCGAATCTAGCTTTGCCTGCAGCGCGAATATCTCGTCCAGTTTATCCATGCCGGACCTCCGTAACGGCCTTTAGCGCCGCTTCGTCCTCTATTTTGCCAACATATGTCGCCGTTATGGCGTCCGGGCGTATGACTTCGCTTATAACGCGTTCTACGTCTTTATAGCTCACGCCTTCGACCATCTCTATTATCTCATCGTCCGAATACACTTCGCCCGTAAGCAACATGGACTTTCCTATAGCGTTCATCTTGGCCGAAGTGCTTTCCAGCGAGAGTATCAGGCTGCCCTTGAGCTGCTCCTTGCTCTGCAAAAACTCCGCCTCGGTTATCCCGTTCTTTGCTACTTTTTCAAGCTCCTCCACCATTAGTGCGGCTACGGTCTTGGTATTCTGGGCCGTCGTTCCGGCGTACAGCGAGTACATGCCCGTATCCGCGTACATCACCGGGTGCGAGTACACCGAGTACGCCATACCCATTTCCTCGCGTATCCGCTGGAACAGGCGCGAACTCATTGTTCCGCCTATAACGTTGTTTAATACGTATATGGGATACTTCATCTCGCTCTTAAGGCTGTATGAAGGCAGGGCCATGCATATGTGCACCTGCTCCACATCCTTTTCCACAATGCCGAAGCCTTTTTGCGGTTCAAATCCCGCGCAGCTTAAAGCGCCCTGTCCGTTCGCCCCCTCTTTTGATCCCAGCGCAAAGTGCTCCCCTAAGCAATCCCTTAGTTTGCCCTCGTCGAAGTTCCCGGCGGCGGAGATGACGATGTTTCCGTCCGTATACATTTTTTTCATGTACGCGGTGAGGTCATTCCGCGAAAAAGATTTTATGTTTTCGGGCAGGCCGAGTATGGTTTTCTCCAGCGAACAGCCCCGAAAGAAGGTCGAGGCTATGAGATCCATAGCCACGTCTTCAGGGTCGTCGTTGTTCATCGCTATCTCTTCCAGGACAACGCCTTTTTCCTTTTCGAGCTCAACGGGGTCGAGTGTAGCGTTGCAGAAGAGGTCGGAGAGTATCTCGATGCCCTCCTCTATCTTTTCGTCGATCGTTTTGATGTAGTAGCAGGTGCATTCTTTGGACGTGAACGCGTTTATCTGCCCGCCAATGTTGTCGACGTCTATGGCGAGCTGCCTTGCCGAACGCTTCTCCGTGCCTTTGAACAACATGTGCTCGATAAGGTGGGATATGCCGTTTTCCTCAACGCTTTCCGTTATGGACCCCGCCCTCACCCATATGCCCACGCACACGGAGTGAAAGTTGGGAAGCTTTTCCGCTATAAGCGTTGCGGAATCCTGGAATTTTTCTTTAATAAATACGGCTTCGTTGTTTGCCATGGCTTATTTGTCTTCGTCCTTCTTGGGTATAAGTCCCTTGTGCGTAAGGTTTATCCTTCCCTGCTTGTCTATTTCGATGACCTTTACCAGAAGCTCATCGCCCACATTGGCGACATCTTCCACCTTCTTCACGTACTCGTTGGAGAGGTTAGAGATGCGGCACATGCCTTCCTTGCCGGGCGCGAGCTCCACGAAAGCGCCGAAATTCATTATGCGGGACACTTTCCCAAGGAAAATATCGCCCACCTGCACGTCTTTGACTATGGCCTCTATTATGCTCCTGGCCTTTTCCATGGCTTCGGCGTCCGGCGTGGCTATGGCAACTCGGCCGTCGTCTTCTATGTCGATCTTCACGCCCGTGTCGTCTATGATCTTGTTTATGACCTTGCCGCCCGCGCCTATGACTTCCCTGATCTTGTCGGGGTCAATCATAAACTGTACGATCTTGGGCGCGTACTTTGAGAGCTCTTTGCGCGGCTCTGCAAGCACCTCAGTCATTTTACCCAAGATGAAAAGCCTGCCTGTAAGCGCCTGGGCAAGCGCCCGCTCAAGTATTTCCTTGTCTATGCCCTTTATTTTTATATCCATCTGTATGGCGGTTATGCCCTTTGCGGTTCCCGCGACTTTAAAGTCCATATCGCCTATAAAGTCTTCGAGGCCCTGAATATCAGTAAGCACTACCACTTTTCCATCCTGCTTTATAAGTCCCATGGCGCAGCCCGCCACCGGCGCCTTTATAGGCACGCCCGCGTCCATAAGGGCTAGGCAGCTGGAGCATACGCTGGCCTGGGATGTGGAACCATTAGAGCTTATGACTTCAGATACCGACCTTATCGCGTAGGGGAAATCTTCCTCACTGGGGAGCACCGGCTCAAGCGCGCGCGCCGCCAAAGCGCCGTGCCCTATTTCCCTCCTGGACGTGGAGCGCATCATTTTCGCTTCGCCCGTGGAATAAGGCGGCATGTTGTAATGGTGCATGTAGCGTTTGAAACTTTCCTCGGACACGCCGTCGAGGTTCTGGCCTTCGCGCATGGAGCCCAAGGTCACAAAGTTCATTGCCTGCGTCTGCCCCCTGGTGAAGACCGCGCTGCCGTGCGTCCTGGCAAACATGCCGACTTCGCACCATATAGGCCTTATTTCCTCGTACTTTCTTCCGTCCGGACGGGTTTCCTTATTAACGATCTTGTCGCGCACCACTTCTTTCATCATGGCGTAAAGGATATTGGATATATGAAGCCCGCTCTCGGGAAACTGCTCGGCGAAATGCTCTTTCGTTTCCTTTTTGACTTCGTCTTCCCTGCGTTCGCGCTCATCCCTGTCAAAGGTGTCCAGGCTCCACACGATTTTATCGGCGGCGTACTCTCTCACAGCCGTCTCTATTTCTTCGGGTATCGCGTATACTTCTATTTCCTTCTCAGGCTTGCCTATGTCGTCTTTGATGCCTTGTATGAAAGCGCATATTCTTTTGATTTCCTCGTGCGCGAAAAGGATGGCGTTGAGCATCTCTTCCTCTGTGATCTCGCTTGCGCCCGCTTCAACCATCATAACGGCGTCCTTTGTGCCCGCGACGGTAAGGTCCAGCCTGCTCTTCTCCCTCTGGGCGGAGTCGGGGTTTATTACATACTCCCCGTCCACATAACCTACCGAAACCGAACCGGTGGGCCCGGCGAAGGGTATGCCTGAAATAGACAGGGCCGCCGACGAACCTATCATCCCGAATATTTCGGGGGGGATGTCCTGGTCGACCGAAATAACCGTCGCCACTACCTGCACGTCGTTGAAATAGCCCTTGGGAAAGAGCGGGCGTATGGGCCTGTCTATGAGGCGGGAGGCGAGTATCGCCTTTTCCGAAGGACGCCCCTCCCTCTTTATGAAACCGCCGGGTATCTTACCCACGGAATACATTTTTTCTTCGAACTCAACGCTTAAAGGAAAAAAGTCAATACCCTCCCTTTGGTTCTTCGAAGCCGTGGCGGTAACAAGCACCGCGGTGTCGCCGCACCTTACGATCACAGCTCCGTCCGCTTGAAAGGCGTACTTGCCGCTCTCCACCGTGAGAGTCCGGCCGCCTAGTTCCATTTGGTATACATGATTCTCTTGCATCACTTTCTCCTTAAAATATATAAATATCAATGTTTTAAAAACAATAAGAGAGCGAGAAAAATCCCGCTCTGGTGTTCCGTTTTATTTTCTCAAGTGCAGGCTTTCTATAAGGCTCCTGTACCTTTCGATGTCCTTTTGCTTGAGGTAGTTCAACAGCCCCCGCCTCTTACCTACCATCTTAAGTAGCCCCCGCCTCGAGTGCGAGTCTTTCTGGTTGATCTTGAGATGCTCGTTTAGGTGGTTGATCCTGTACGTCAAAAGCGCTACCTGCACTTCGGGCGAACCTGTGTCCCCTTCCTTTTGGGCGTAATTCTCGATAATTTCAGTCTTTGTTGCCTTATCCATCTTTTCTTCCTCCATTGGTTTTAATTGCGGAACACTGCGCATGCGTCGGAGAGTCGCGAAACGGAGCGTCCGTTCTCTTTAAATAAGCGCCGATCAATAGTTGCCAATCAACGCGTATTTAATTATACTATCACAATATGTACTTTCTGTAAATATTCAAATCAGAAAGTATTTCCGCGGCAGCGTCACCGTCTTTTTTTATCTGCGCCTTGAGCGCGTCCACGCTGCCAAAACGCACTTCCTCCCGCAGCATTTCCACAAAGTACACTCTTATCTCACTGCCGTAGATGTCTTCGTCGAAATCTAGTATGTAGGATTCTATGCTCTCCACATTGTCGTCTTTTACGGTGGGGTTTGTTCCCACGTTGGTAACGGCGCGGTGCAGCCTGCCCCCCGTCTCGACTATGGCTGCGTACACGCCGTCCAGCGGCAGGAGTTTCTTCGCCGTTATGTTGGCCGTGGGAAACCCGATGCTGTTTCCCAGCCTGCGTCCGCTCACGACTTCACCGTCCACAAAGTAAAACCTTTCCAAAAGCCGCGCCGCCCCGGCGACGTCGCCCTTTCTTATTAGCTTCCTTATATTCCGGCTGCTCACTTTGTGTCCATTGAGCTTGATCTTCGGAATGACGGTCAGGGTGTAACCGTACTTTTCAGCATGGTGGAACAGGAATTCCACATCCCCCCCGGCATCCTTTCCAAACCTGAAATCAAAGCCCACGGTCAGCCGCGCCGGGTGGAAATCTTCCACCAGCGACTTCAGAAACTCTTCCGGGCTGAGCGCCATGAACTTTGTACTGAACTTTTTCTCGTAGTAGTAGTCTACTCCCAGCGACTCGAATATGCGTTTTTTCTCCTCGTGCGTGTAAATAAGCGTCCCGGCCGCCGGTTTGCCGTCGAAGGTGTAAACCGCGCTCTTAACGCCAGAGGCGCCCTTTATGTCGTCTATGAGCGCCATGTGGCCGGCGTGCACCCCGTCAAAGAGACCTATGGCCACCGCCGTCCTCTCGCGGAGGGGAAAGCCGCTCCCGGTAAGAATCTTCATGTATTGCTCCACAGCGAGGCCGTTACCTTGAACGCATCCCCGTCCTTTCTTCCAATGCCGATGAGTTTGCCTTTGCAATGAACCCTGTAGTCCCCTTCGCCTTCGATAGACATCCCCGCCCGGGCAAGGTCCACGGGCGAGCCCGTTGTCACGATCTCGTAGAGATAGGGTTTTAGCTCCAGCTTTGGCAGGAACGCGACCGCGTCGTCCATGGCTATCAGCGCCTTAGACGCATCGTCCATGGCGTCCAGTTCATCCAGCGTGACCGCGTCCTCCGCGCGAAAGCCGCAGGATTCGGTCCTTACCAGCAGCGACGTTATGGCCAGCTCGCCCATCGAACGGGCAATGTCGCTTACCAGGCTCCTTATGTACGTGCCCTTGGAGCACTCTATCCTTAAAAGAAACCTGTTTCCCGCGCCGTGCAGGAGCTCTATCGCGTAAATCTCCACACGCCTCGGTTCTTTTTCGATCGTTACGCCCCGCCTCGCCAGCTTGTAGAGCGGCTGGCCTTCGTGCTTTACGGCCGAGTAAGCGGGCGGGCTCTGCATTATGGCGCCCACGAAGCTCTGGGCGGCGTCCATAAAGCGCCCGGCGTCAACGCGCGCCGTCTTTGTTTTCGTGACCTTCCCGTAGCTGTCGAGGGTATCCGTCTCCACGCCGATAAACGCCTCGGCTATGTACTCCTTTTTTCCCCGCATTATGTACTGCGAGAGCTTTGTCGCACCGCCACCCACGCAGATGGGCAGCACTCCCGCGGCGCCCGGATCAAGCGTGCCCGTATGCCCGGCCTTTTTAACGCCCGTTATCCTCTTAACAGCTCCCACGGCTCCGCTGGAGGACATGGCGGGCGGTTTTAATATGTTCAGGATCCCGTTCAACGAAGAAAATCCTCCGCCGTGCGTATTACCGTATCTATCACGTCGTAGATATCCCCTTTAACCATGTAGCCCGACGCTTTTTTGTGCCCGCCGCCGTCGTACCTTTCCGCGAATGCGGACACGTCGGCGTCCGTTTTGGATCTCAAACTGATTTTATAAGTATCTTTTTTGAATTCCCTTATGAAGGCCGCTATTTCTACCGTATCCACGTCTATGGCGAAATTTATAAGGTTTTCACAGTCTTCCGGTTTAGCCCCGACGCTCTTCATGTCTTCCATGGTAAGGACGGATATTGCCAGCCTACCTCCGCAGTGCAGCCGCAGCTTGTCTATGAACAGGCTTATTAGCCTGGTCGCGCCCAGCGAGCGCTGGTTGAATACCCTGCCCGCCACATAGCTTATATCGAGACCGCCGCTCACCAGCTCGGAACATATGGCGAGCGTCTTTGGCGTGGTGTTCGAGAACGTGAAGTTGCCCGTGTCGGTCGAAATGGCTGTGTATATCGCCATGGCGGCGGTGTTGTCTATGGGGACGCCCATCTCCTTGAATATGTCGTAAATGATCTCTCCCGTGGAAGGCGCGCCGCTGACGAAGTTAACCTGGGCGTAGCCGCTGTTTGAGATATGGTGGTCTATGTTGAGGTTAGGCTTTTTAAAGAAGAGGTCCTTAAGCTTGCCCAAACGCCTCATATCAGCGCAGTCCACGGCAATACAGGCGTCGACTGACTCAATGTCGAAAGCTCCGTAGTCCGTTGTGTAAAGATGGCTGAACTGGGGGAAGCCGTACTTGCGCGGCGGCGGATCCATCAACAGAACAACCGCCTTCTTCCCCATAGCAATAAGCGCCTCGGCAAGTGAAAACGCGCTTCCCAGCGCGTCCCCATCCGGATTTACATGTGTGAAAATGGCCGCGGCCCCACAGTTTTTAATAAATTCAAGAGTCTCTTGCATATACCTTACTATTCTTTCCCCATCACGTCGTCCAGTAGTTTCGATATCTTGAGGCTATACTCGATAGAGTCGTCCAGCACAAAGCTCAACTCGGGCACGCGCCGTATGTCCACGGCTTTCGCCAGCCTCGTGCGTATGAATGAAGCGCCGTGGTTCAGCGCGTCTATACTCGCCTCTTTGCTTTTGTCCGTCCCATAAACGCTCACGTGTACCTTCGCGAACGCAAGGTCGCTCGTTATTTCAACGCGCGTAATGCTCGTCATCTGGGCCAGGCGGTCGTCTTTCACGTCGTTTCTTATTATAGCGGAGAGGGCGCGCTTGACTTCTTCCTCTATCCTCTCCATCCTGCTCTTTGGCATTGCCGCACCTCGTATTACCTTTCGATCTCGCGCATCTCAAAGCATTCTACGACGTCGAGTTCCTTTATGTCGTTGAAGTTATTGAGCGACAGGCCGCACTCGTAACCCGCGGCGACTTCTTTGGCGTCGTCCTTGAAGCGTTTTAGCGAGCTCAGCTCTCCCTCGTACACCACTACATTGTCCCGCAGCAGCCGCACTTTGGAATTCCGCTTTATGACGCCGTCCAGAACGTAGCTTCCCGCGATAGTCCCTATGTTGGAAGCCCTGAATATCTGGCGCACTTCCGCGTGTCCGGTGACGGCTTCCTCGTACTCGGGCTCGAGCATGCCCTTCATGGCGTTCGTTATGTCTTCTATCGCCTTGTATATGACGCGGTACAGGCGTACGTCCACTTTCTCGCGCTCCGCCGCTCCCACAGCCATGTTGTTTGGCCGCACGTTGAAGCCCAGGATTATGGCGTTGCCCGCGGATGCGAGCATGACGTCCGCTTCCGTTATAGCTCCCACGCCGCTGTGTATCGTCCGCACGCGCACTTCGTCGTTGGACAATTTCTCCAGCGACTGCCTCAGCGCTTCCACAGAACCCTGCACGTCCGCTTTAATAACCACGTTGAGGTCTTTTATCTGGCCCTGCGCAATCTGCGAGAAAAGGTCGTCCAACGATACCTGAGATACCTTTTTAAGCATCTCGGCCTTCTGCCTGTCGCGCCTCTGCTCCGCAACCTGCTTGGTAAGCTTGTCCGCCGGGGCCGCGTGAAGCATATCGCCCGCCTCGGGCACTTCGGAAAACCCTATGACCTCCACAGGCTGGCTGGGCAGCGCTTCTTCCACGTTATTGCCCAAATCGTCTATCATTGCGCGCACTCGCCCGTAGGCGGTACCCGCAATTATCGTGTCACCCACACGCAGCGTGCCGTTCTCCACCAGCACGGTAGCCACGGGCCCCCTGCCCTTGTCGAGCTGGGCTTCGATTATAGTTCCCTTGGCCAGCCTGTCCGGGTTGGCCTTGAACTCCTGCACCTCGGCTACCAGGAGTATCATCTCCAGCAGCTTGTCTATGCCCTCTCCCGTCTTTGCGGACACAGGCACGACGATCGTATCCCCGCCCCATTCCTCGGCCAGGAGTTCATACTCCGTCAACTCCTGCATGATCCGTTGCGGATTGGCTTGTTCCTTGTCTATTTTGTTTATGGCGACGATTATGGGGACGCCCGCTGACTTGGCGTGGTTTATGGCCTCGATAGTCTGCGGCATTATGCCGTCGTCCGCCGCCACAACTATAATGGCGATGTCCGTTACCTGCGCTCCCCTGGCGCGCATGGCGGTAAACGCTTCGTGGCCGGGCGTATCTATGAACGTTATCTTCTCGCCGTTTTTCTTGACCTGGTAAGCGCCTATGTGCTGCGTGATGCCGCCCGCTTCGTTCTCCGTCACCTGGGACAGCCTTATCTTGTCCAAAAGCGAAGTTTTTCCGTGGTCGACGTGGCCCATTATAGTCACGACGGGCGGGCGCTTTTTGAGCTGCTCGGGCGCATCCTCGGCTTCCTCTACGAGTATGTCTTCCGCCGTCTTCTCAATCTTCTGCTCAAGATCCACGCCAAATTCGTTTGCGATCAACTGCGCCGTGTCGAAATCTATCTGCGAGTTTATAGTGCTCATCATCCCAAGAAGCAACAGCTTTTTGAGTATGTCCGAAACGGGCTTGCCTATCTTCTCGGAAAGGAGCTTGACCGAAACCGTCTCTTCGGTTATGACCGCCTTCTCTATCTTTATTGGCTCAATGACCATCTTGGGCGGCTGCATCCTCTTGTTCCGGTGCTTGCGCGGCCCCTTCCTGAAATCGTCGTCGTCTATCTGGAATACGCGCTCCTTTATGACAGCCTTCTTAGCTTTTTTATTGCGGTCATCCTCGGCGGGTTTCGCCTTTTTCTTTACGCCGTGGTCGTGCGGCTTAACTTCCTTGGCCTCGCTCTTCTGCGCAGGTGCGGGCGCTTCACCTTCACGACTCTCCGTCTTGGGCCGGGCCGCCGCCTTTTCATCGGGCTTTTTATCGCTCCTCTGACGGGGGGCTTCATCTTTCGCCCGGGGTTCACGCGCCTCTCTGGGGCGCTCAACAACAGGGGCGGGCCGCTTTGCCGCCGGGGCCTCCTCAGCCTGGGGTTGGGCCTCAACAACGATTTTTGCCGCCTGTTCCGCGGGAGCGGACTCCGCGTCCTTCGCAACTGAAACTGTTTCGGCCTGTTCCGGCGCCTGCTTTTCGGCATCTTTCATCGCCTGCTCTTCAGCCTGCTTCGCGATAGCTTCCTCTTCCAGGCGTTTTTGCTCTTCAATCTGCTGTTGCCGCAGTTGTTCCTGCCGTTTTTCGGCTTTTTCTATGTCGATTATTTTATTTTCAATAGACTTAATGGACTTTATCTGGCGGTCCGTTAAGGTCTGGATTTCCAGTATTGAATTGAACAAACCCTGCGCTTTGTTCAAAAGATTTTTGTTTGTTTCAAGTATTTTTATCTTGCTCAAATTTTTCACCCCCGGGAACCGCGGCCCGCGCCTTCGCCATTTTAGCAAACTCCACGCTCACGATCCCAATTACTTTTCTGCCCGGTTTTCCAAGGCGCTGCCCCAGGCAGTCCGTATCGTCCAGGCACATTATATCCACTCCCCTGCGGGCGCACATACCCGCAAACGCACTCTTTGTGTTGGCCGAAACGCCGCCGTCCAGTATCAGCAGCTTTACTTTACCGTTCTTTACTCCCGCTTCGCAGGCACCCGCGCCATACACCACTTTGCCGGCCCTCGCGGCCAGGCCGAGCGAGCCGTAAAACCCTTCGTTCATTTCCGCGTCCCGCGTACGGCTTCAGATTCGCCGCACAACCGCGCCAATTCGTTGTATATTTC
Source organism: Christensenellaceae bacterium (assembly GCA_031556555.1). GTDB lineage: Bacteria > Bacillota > Clostridia > Christensenellales > Christensenellaceae > UBA5399. The sequence continues at coordinate 990 of JAVBSU010000192.1, read as the reverse complement.
CTCTTCCACCTTTATCTTAAGCGCCCTTTGCAGCGCCTTCTTCTTTACCGCAACCGCGACGCATTCCCCGTTCTTGCAGATGTAAGCGCCCCTGCCGTCCATTTTACCGCCCGTGTCTATGAGGCATCCGCCCCCGCGCGTCCTTACCAGCCGGAAAAGCCCGTCCTTTGCGCTGCCCCGCCTGCACGCCACGCACATCCTTACCGGCGTATTACTCTTCTTCATCCTTTTCCTTAGCCTGCTGCCCCAAGTTAAAGCCGTAAAGCACGGAGTCATCTATCGCGAATTCGTCCTCAATGAGTTCTTCCTCTATCTCTTCCACGCGTTCCTCGTCGTTGAGCGCGTCTATGGCCGAGAATTCATCACCCAAGCCGCCTTCGTCGTCAATGTCCGTACTGGCCGAGGCGAACTTCTCCCCGAATACCTGCTCTTCTATCTGCGTCTGGCTCTTTATGTCTATTTTCCAGCCGGTGAGCTTTGCCGCCAGCCTCGCGTTCTGGCCTTCCTTGCCTATGGCGAGCGATAGCTGGTAGTCAGGCACTATGACCTTCGCCGCCTTTTCGTCTTCGTTTATCTGCACCATTACGACCTTAGCCGGCCGGAGGGCGTTTGCGATGAATTCTATCGGGTCGGAACTCCAGGGGACGACGTCTATCTTCTCGCCGTTGAGCTCCTCAACCACCTTCTCTATACGCATGCCCTTGTGCCCCACGCAGGCGCCCACGGGGTCGATGTCCTTCTCTTCGCTCCATACCGCCATCTTCGTCCTTCCGCCTGCTTCGCGAGCGATGCTCTTTATCTGGACTATGTTCTGGCGTATTTCGGGCACCTCCAGCTCAAAAAGCTTCTTTATGAGCGAAGGATGCGTCCTTGAAACTATTATCTGTGGGCCCTTGTTTGTCTTCTTGACTTCCATCACGTAGACCTTGAGCCGCTCGTTTATATCGTAGCGCTCATTGAATACCGTTTCGCTCACTGGGATTATGCCTT